>JALYMB010000319.1 GCA_030773935.1 Actinomycetota bacterium
CCTCCGGCCGGGCCAGTTGCACGAGGTGTGCGAGCTCATCGGCCGTGGCGGCGCGAGCCACGACCCGGTGTCCGGCCCGCTCGATCAACGCGGACAGCCGACCCGGCGGCTCGGCGACCTCTGCGACCAAGACGCGCACGGCTCGGTCGCGCGCGAGATCGGTCGACCTCACTCCCGATTCCCCCTCACCACGAAACGACGACCACCGAGCTCGATGGTAGCCCCTGCGAGAGGGTTCACCTGTCAGGCGCATGGGGGTGGAACGAACGCCGGAGCCATCGGCTGTTCGAGGCACGCAACGGCGGGCGACGATCTCCGTAGGCCGACCGTCACCAGCGGTGACCGCTCAGGACTCCTGGTCGAGGAGGCCGCCCACGTAATCGGCCGACCCGTCGCCCCGGTACAGGTACTCCACCACGTTGTCCACTCCGGGCACGCGGTCCTCCTGCACCGTGAGGTCGGCGCCCGGCGGCCAGTAGATGGTGGACTGCGGCGCCAGATCGTCCTGGACCTCCTTGGTCTGGCCGTCCAGGGGCCCTCCCATGAAACGTACGCGCATGATCACTTCCCTCCAGACGGATCGCTCGGCGGGATCGTCGACCGGTCCTCGGGTACCCGGCGGAGGCCTGCGTCAATCTCCCGATCTGTCCCGGCCACCGGCCGTCGCGAACCCGAGGAGTTCGGTCAGGGACATATCCCGGAACGACGCGATGACCAGATCCGCCGCCGTGAGATCGAGGGTCTGTGTCACCTCGTTCGGGACCGCCAGGCAGAACAACCCGGCCGCCTTCGCCGCGGCGATCCCGTGCGGGGAGTCCTCGATCGCGATCGCCCCCGGGGCGTCGACCCCGAGTTCGGCCAGGGCCTCGCGGTACAGCACCGGGTTCGGCTTGGCGCGGCCGGCGTCACCGTCGGCGGCAACGATCGCGCCCCAGCGATCGCCGATCTCCAGCCGGTCCAGGTGGTGGCGGATCCATCTCCTGTCGTTGCTGCTCACGATCCCCAGCGACAACCCTCGGTCGCGCGCGTCGTCCAACCACTCGCGAACGCCGGAACGCAGGCCGACCCCCACCATCAGGTCATCGACACGCTCCCACGGGTCGACGACGGATCGATCGAGCGCACGTCCCAGCCGGAGCTCCAGGTCCGCCATGGGATCGAAACCGTCGAGGGTGCCGACCGCGGCCGACCACTCCTCCAGATCGAGGGTGTGGCCGTGGTCGTCGTACATCCGCCGGTACGCCTCGAAGACCACGGTCTCGGAGTCCCACAGGGTCCCGTCGAAGTCGAACAGCAGCGCCTGGATCATCCCCTCACGGTACCGGCCCGGGTCGGTCGCCTCGGCGATCACCGCCGGTGCTTCCCGCGTGACCGGCGGCGTACGCTGCACCCATGGAGTTCCGCGACGTAGTCGGGCGCCGCCGCATGATCCGCCGCTTCGACCAGCGGTCGGTGCCTCGCGAGTTGATCGATCGGATCGCCGACATCGGTCGTCGCGCCCCCTCGGCCGGCTTCTCGCAGGGGTTGGAGTTGCTGGTGCTCGACACCCCCCAGACGGTGGCCGACTTCTGGGTCCTCACGAACGACCCGGCCGACGGGTGGGATCCCGACGACGTCGCCGCGGGACCCACGGTGATCGTGATGCCGATCCCCGACGCCGGTCGCTACACGCAGCGCTACTCCGAGCCGGACAAGATCGCCTTCGGCATGGATCGCGAGGAGAACTGGCCCGTGAGGTTCTGGGACATCGATGCCGCCATGGCCGCGATGCTGATGCTGCTCGCGGCCGTCGACGAGGGCATCGGCGGCTGGTTCTTCGGCATCTCGTACGGAGAGCGGGCGTTGCTGGACCGGTTCGGCGTGCCGGCGGACCTCCGCCCCATCGGGATCCTTGGGTTCGGCTATCGGGCAGAGGACGAGCGGCCCACGGGCTCATGGGTGACCCGCAGGCGCAGGCCGCTGGGAGAGCAGATCCACCGCAACGGGTGGTAGGTCTCCGAACCGCGGTCGCCGGCCGGTGGATCTGGTGCTCTACGTCTTCCCCGGCTTGCGCACGGGACGCTCGGGCGGCGGCAGTTGGCTCCGCAACTTGTAGTACGTGCGCTCCACCAGGAATCGCGCGTCGGTGGCGTCGGGGTCGGCCAGCACCTTGCGGAGCCATTCCTTGACCTCGTCGATCTCCTCGAGCTCGGGCGTTGCACGGCCGCCGCGCACCAGGCGCTTCTTGCCCACCATGGGCGCCAGAAGTTGAGCCGCCTCTCCGAGCTTTCCGGCCTCCACCAGCTTCAGGACCTGTTGGATCTTCGCCCCGTCCATCACGCGGCTCCGTTCATCGCCTGCTCCTCCGCCGGTTCTGCTGCCGCTGCTGGGGTCTCCTCGGCTGGTGCCGCCGACGGGGCGACGCGGGGGGTGCCTTCTCCGAGCGCAGACCGGCCCGTTCGAACTCGGCGTGCAGGTCCAGCAGCCTCGCGATGACCCGCACATCGTCCACCTGTTGGGGGGTGACGAAGGTGATGCCCTCGCCCGTGCGACCGGCCCGCGCCGTGCGGCCCACGCGGTGCACGTACGCCTTCTCGTCGCCGGGCGGATCGAAGTTGATCACGTGGCTGATGTGCTCCAGGTCGAGACCACGAGCGGCGACGTCGGTGGCAACCAGGACGTCGTTCTTACCCGCGGCGAACAGACCCAGGGCGCGTTCCCGCTGCGGTTGCGACATGTCGCCGTGCAACGCGCCGACGTGGAATCCCTGCTGCTTGAGGTTGCGGGCCAGCCGGTCGGCGCCGCGCTTCGTTCGCACGAAGATCAGCGTGAGGCCGCGGTCGGCGGCAAGCTCCCGAACGAGCGCCGCGGTCTTGCCCTCGTGCGGCACGGCGATGAAACGATGGGTCGCCTCGTTGACGGCGGCGCGGTGATCGGCGACCTCGTGCAGGACCGCGTCGTGGGTGAAGCGTTCCGCGAGGCGGCCCACCTCGCCGTCGAGCGTGGCGGAGAACAGCATGGTCTGCCGCTCGGGCCGAAGCTCCTCCAGGATCCGCCTCACGTCGGGAAGGAAGCCCATGTCCAGCATGCGATCGGCCTCGTCCAGCACGCAGATCCGAACGCGGTCCAGCCGGATGAGCTTGCGCGCGAGCAGATCCAGGAGCCGGCCGGGCGTTGCGATGACGATGTCGGAACGGCGCGCCCGCTTGGCTTGCGCGGCGATCCCGACGCCCCCATAGACCGTGGCGACCTGCAGGTGTTTGATGTCGGCGATCGCGCGGAACTCCTCGGCGACCTGACTCGCCAGCTCGCGGGTCGGCACCAGGATCAGCGCGTTGGGTGCGCGACCGTTCGCGTGCAATCGCTCCACGATGGGGATGGCGAAGGCCAGCGTCTTGCCGGAACCCGTCTGCGAGCGCCCCAGCACGTCGCGCCCGGCGATCGCGTCGCGCAGCACCAGCGCCTGGATCGCGAACGCGCCGTCGATCTCGCGCATCGCGAGCGCTTCGACGACGGGCGCGGAGACGCCGAGTTCTTCGAAGGGGCGGGTCGCCGGCGGCGTGACGACCTGAGGGATCTCCAGGGTGGCACCGGTCACTGTTTCGCCAGGGGATGTCGGTAGGACGGCGCCGAGTGCAGGAAGCAGGTGGGCGAGGCGTTGTAGGTGGACAGGACCGTTGCGCAGCCCGGCTGTTCGCACGACCGCCCGGCCGCCGCGCGCGATGATGCACCCTTGCCGCGATCCGGAGGGCCGAACCGGGCGGTGCTGCTGCTCTTGGTTGCCATCGCACGCTCCCCTTCTTGCCGGCCCGAAGGCCACGACGATCCGTCGAGAGCGAGGAGGCGAGAAGCCAGAGGTCGCCTACTGATCGGTCGCGCTGCAAGGATCCCCGGACGTCGTCCGAGACAACGAGCCTACTACGTGGGCCCCATCCGGCGCCCGGAGCCCGGATCCCCCACGTTTGAAGTCCCCCCCTGCGCGGGAAGGTGTCACCCGATCTCGACGAAGGAGGATCAACATGGTCATCGCAGCGACACAGCTCCTGGCGGCCGCCGGCGACAAGGGAAGCGACATCGACGTCGCGTCGATCCTGGGCTACATCGTGGTCGGGATCATCGTGGGCGTCCTCGCTCGGTTCTTGGTGCCCGGACGTGACCCGATGGGCGTGATCGGCACGATCGTGCTCGGCATCCTGGGCGCCGTGATCGGTGGTTGGGTCGCGGGCGCGATCCTGCCGGAGACCACCGGTGTCGACTGGATCGCCTCGATCCTGGCCGCCATCCTGCTGGTGCTGCTCTGGCGGGCAGTCAGCGGGAACCGCAACACCATCAGCTCGTAGCGCAGCCGCAT
>JALYMB010000320.1 GCA_030773935.1 Actinomycetota bacterium
TGTGCGCGGCACGCAAGGTCTGGCTCCACGTGGACGGTGCCTACGGAGGCGCCGGCCTCGCGGCGCCCTCGGTGCGGCGGCGCTTCGACGGGATCGAGCGCGCCGACTCGTTCATCGTCGACCCGCACAAGTGGCTGTTCGCGCCCTACGACTGCTGCGCACTGGTGTACCGCGACCCGTCGCAGGCGCGCGGCGTGTTCCGGCAGGAGGCCGAGTACCTGGAGACGGTGAATCAGGATGCGGCCTGGAGCGAGTGGAACCCCGCCGACTACGCCTATCACCTGAGCCGGCGCGCGCGGGGGCTGCCGTTCTGGTTCTCGCTCGCCACCTACGGGACCGACGCGTACCGGGACGCGCTGGAAGCGGTGCTCGCGCTCACGAGGCAGACGGCGGATGAGATCCGCGCGCGCGAGAGCCTGGAACTCGTGATGGATCCGGAGCTGTCGGTGGTCCTGTTCCGCCGGCTGGGCTGGGGGCCCGGCGACTACGAGTCCTGGTGGCGCGGGCTGCTGGATGCGCAGGTCGCGTTCGTGCAGCCCACGTCGTGGCGCGGCGAGCGGGTGGCCCGTCTGTGTTTCGTGAACCCGGGCACCACGATGGACCACGTCCGCGCCGTGCTGGGCGCGATGGCCTGAGGGCTCACCTCCACGAGAACCCCGGGGGCGTCGGCGCACAGAGCGCCCGTGCCCGACGTCGCAACAGGGCCGTCCGGTCGGCCGCCCCCGTCGTCCCGGCGCGGTTCCGCAGTTCCAGCGGATCGCCCGCGTAGCTGTACAGCTCCTCGAACCCGCCCGCGTACCGCACGAACAGGTACCTCGCCGTTCGGATGCCGCAGTACGCCGGCGAGCGCCCGCTCCCGTTGGCCTCGAGGACCAGACCGTCGCGCACGGGATCGGCCGACCCCGACAGGACCGCGTCCAGAGAGACGCCGTCCATCGGAGGGCCTGCGATACCCGCGGCCTCGAGCAGGGTGGGAGCCACGTCCACGTTGGCGACGATCTGGTCGGCCGTCCTGCCGCCGGACCACCCGCCCGCGCTCCACCTGATCGCCATCGGGATCCGCGTCGACATGTCGTAGGGAACGGCCTTTCCGATGAAGCGGTGCTCGCCCCACATGAACCCGTTGTCCGACATCAGGACGATGATCGTGTTCTGCAGGGTGCCCCGATCGTGGAGGGCCTGCACGATCTGGGCGACCTCCCGGTCCACCGCCAGCATTGATTCCTTCTGGTCCCGCACGAACGCGTCGAGCCGCCGCCTGGCGTTCGGATCGAGCCGCCGGACCCTCCGGATGTAGCCGGGCTTGTCCGATACGTCGGCCTCGTTGTAGGACTCGGGACGCCAGCGGAAGCCCTCGAAGGCACCGTCGTCGGCGGGCATCGGCGTCGCGGGCGCGTGCGGTGCGAACGGCGCGTAGTAGGCGAAGATCGGTCGGCTCGGGTCGGCGGAGCGGATGAACTGCTCGACGCGATCCCCGAAGAACGTGGTGGAATAGTCGTCGGTCACGCCCAGGACCGGGTCCCCCGTCCCCCCGGCGTCGAGCCACTCGATGCCCGGGTCGTACCCGGTCCGGCCGTACATCGCCGCCCAGCGGTCCCATCCCGGCGGGACGTAGTCGCCGGTCCCGGCTGCGCCGTAGCCGTTGAGGTACTTCCCGAACAGCCCCGTCCGGTACCCCGCGTCGTCCAGCTCCGTCGCGAGGGTGACGGAGTCGTCGAAGCCCGCGAAACCGCCGTCGGGGCCTGAATTGTCGTAGACCCCGGTCGTGTGCGAGAAGTCGCCGGTCAGCAGGGACGTGCGCGACGGACAGCACCACGAGGTCGGCACCATCGCGTTCGCGAGCCGCACCCCGGCCCCCGCGATCAGCGCGTCGGCGCTGGGCAGGGAGTCCTCCGTGCCGACGCGCTGGTCGTCCAGCAGGATGATGACGATGTCCGGTTTCGGGGCGGCGTGCACCTGGTCGTTCCGAGACAGCGGGAGCGCGAGCGCCGCAAGGACGCTCGCGACGAGCAGAACCGTTCGTATGCGGATGACCCGTGTCCCCCGAGGACGACCGGCGTTGGATGAACGCATCATCGGTCCGCTCCCGCACGGATCATCGACGGACGCCGGTCAACGACCCAGCAGCGTGCTGAACTGCGGCGCACGCGCGAACAGATCGGGCCAGAAGAACGCCGCCGTGATGGCCAGCAGCGCCAGGCCGACGACCGCGGTGACCAGCGGGGAGGCTCCGAGCGGGCTCTGGTCCTCCGCATCGGTGAAGAGCATGGCCTTCGGCACGGCGAAGTAGTACGCCACCGACGCCACCGAGTTCAGGACCATGGCGGCCGCGAGCCACGGACCGATCCCACCCCGGTCGATGGCCGCCGTGAAGATGAAGATCTTGGCCCAGAAGCCACCGGTGGGCGGCACGCCGGCCAGCGACACCATGAACGCCGTCATGCCCACCGCAAGCAACGGGGCGCGCCGCACCAGCCCCGCGAAGTCCCCGATCAACAGACCCGGCGAACGCCGGCTCACCGCGATCACCACCGCGAAGGCGCCGAGGTTCATGACCCCGTAGATCAGGATGTAGGTGACGGCGGCCGAGAACGCGGCGCTGTCGACGGCGGCCGAGGCTCCGACCAGCGCGAACGGCAGCAGGATGTAGCCCGTCTGCGCGATCCCCGAGTAGGCGAGCAGGCGCACCACCTGCCGCTGCTGCAGCGCCACGAGGTTGCCGATCGTCATGGTGGCGATCGACAGCGCCGCGAAGATCGGGGTCCAGAACTCGGCCTGCGCGGGGAACGCCACGAACATCAACTGCAACAATCCCGCGAACCCCGAGGCCGACGAGGCCACGGCCAGGAACGCGGCGACCGGGACCGGGGAGCCCTCGTAGGTGTCGGGAGACCAGAACTGGAAGGGCACCGCGCTCACCTTGAACGCGAAACCGGCGACGATGAACAGGATCGAGGCCCAGACCAGGGTCTCCTGCGCGCTGCTCACACTGGCCAGCGCCCGGCCGATCCCGTCCAGCCGCGTCGTGCCCGTGAGGCCGTACACGATACTCATGCCGTAGAGCATCACCGCGGTGGACAGCACGCCGATCAGGAAGAACTTCAGCCCGCCCTCGTTGCCACGCGGATCGTTCTTGCGGAAGGCGGCCATCAGGAACCCGGGCGCGGAGACCAGCTCGAG
>JALYMB010000321.1 GCA_030773935.1 Actinomycetota bacterium
ACGCCGCCGCCTACCCCACAAGCGCCGCCCGCCGACGCGCGCTGCCCGCCTTCCTCACCCGCTACAACACCACCAGACCGCACAAGTCGCTCGGCGGCATCCCACCCGCCCAACGCCTTGCCGACCGCAACAACGCCACTGCCTCCAACAGCTAGCGGCGACGGCGCGCAGGGCGCAGGGGGAGCCTCTTCGTCGTGATCCCGACGTTGCCTGCGGGATCGGTGGCACGGACGACCACGCGCACCTGCAGCCGATGGGCATGGCGCACGCGCGCGCGGTTCCTGCGCGACAGGCGGATCGACACGTTGCGCCTGGTGCCGGCGCGGATGACGAACCGGGCTCGGCCGAGCGTCACCACGCGGCGCCTGCCCTTCCTCCCGCCCACGACCGGGAACCGGCGCACCGTGCGCAGGGTGACCGTCCCGCGGCAGCCCGCCTTCTCGACCGCCGGGCAGGAGAGGCGGACGCGGACGATGCCCCGGGCGCTCATCGTCAGCCGCCGGCTCACGATGCCGACGTGCGGCGGCGTCTTGTCGATCACCGGAGCGGGCTGCGTCGTGAGGGTCTGGTCGGCGCCCGCGATGGTGGTGAAGTCGGTCGTGGCCACCAGGCGGTAGTGGATCGCCGTGCCCGCCGGCAGGCCGCTGAGCGTGGCGCTGACCGCCACCGGCGTCGTGGCCGGCCCGACGGTCTGGTCGGCCGTCTGTGATCCGTAGGCCGGCGAGGTGCCGAACTCGAAGCGCACCCGCGTCGCCGCCCCGCCGGGGTTCAGCGATCCGGCCACGGCGGCGGTGCTCTGCGTCACCGCGGAGGCAGCGCCCGTCGTCACGTCGCTGGGCGCGTAGGCGGTCGCGCGCAGCCGCTGGGGTGTGCCCGCGGTCTGGTCGAGATGCAGGAAGAACGGCGTGCCGACGG
This sequence comes from Actinomycetota bacterium, assembly GCA_030773935.1. Lineage (GTDB taxonomy): Bacteria > Actinomycetota > UBA4738 > UBA4738 > HRBIN12 > JALYMB01. The sequence goes on from JALYMB010000321.1 coordinate 916, forward strand.
CAGCGCCCTGGCAGGCGTCACCGTCGCCGTTGAACGGGGTGGCGGCGCAGCCGCTGGACAGGGGCGCGCGCAGCGGCGCGTCGAGTTCGACGGAGTCCGGCACCCCGCCCGGGGTGTCGAGCTTGAACACGGGGCTCGCGCCACCGCCCTCGAAGTGCCCGACGAAGGTCCGGTGCGCCGTGCCGACGGCCTCCCGCCAGGACACGTAGGGGGTGTGGCCCGAGAACGTGATGTCCGGCCGGATCGAGTCGTTGGTGATGTTCGAGATCGGCTGGCCGTTGTTGAACACCTCGAAGTGGTCGCCCCCGACCAGGCGCGAGACGAAGACCTGGTGGATCCCGGACCCGTTGTCCTCGTCCCAGGTGATCCACGGGACGGTGGCGCCGCCCACGGCCAGTGATCCGGCCGCGACGCGTGCGTTCTCGCCGTCGTGCGTGGCCACGCTGTTGAGCGTGCACCTGTCCTCCGCCGCCGTCGACTCGGTGCACGGGCCGAATTGGTGGGCCGCCCCTGACGTGTCGAGCACGTTGACCTGCCCGGCGGTCCCGTTGCCCACGGCCTGCCAGTGGAACCCACCGTCGGCGGCGGCGTCCGGCACCGCCTTGGCGGCGAAGACCTGCTGGTTGTCGCGCAGGCCGATGCCGCTCGGCGTCTCCTCGTACCAGACCACCCACGGCACGGTGTCGCTGGGCCCCGTGAACGCGATGTCGGGCTCGACGGCATCGCGCGAGTGATCGATGCTCAGCGACGGGTCGGCGGCCGGCGTCAGGCTCGTCTTGCCGATCCGCTCGATGCCCACCTGCTGCCAGCAGAACTGGCTGACGCTCGTCCCGGCGCCGGGCTTGTTGCCCGAGCAGTCGGTCTGCTTGATCGCACGCGCGACGAAGATCTGCGGCTTGGCCGTCGCATCGGTCGTTGCGCCGTCGTGCTCCTGCCAGGTCACCCAGGGGCCCGGCGCGTTGGCGGCGTTCGTGGTGCCGCCGGCGACCGAGGGGTTCTCGGCCGTGCGGTCGGGGTTGAGGTTCAGGGACGGGATCCTGTTGGCGGGGGCGCGATCCTGACCCTCGGCGATCCACACGTTGGCGGTGGCGTCGAAGCGGCTGGCGAAGATGTTGGTCTCCGCTCCGGTTCCGAGGTGGCTGTCGGCCTCAGCCCACGTCGTCCACGGGACGGTGCGCCCGGCGCCGGCGAAGTCGATCGCCGGGGCCTGGGCCACCTGGTTGGCCTGGACGTTGAGGGACTGGCCCTGCGTGGACCACGCGCCGTTCTTGAACGCACGCACGAAGATCCGTTGCGCGGCGCCGGTCTTCTGCTCGAACGCCGCCCACGGCACCGACGGCCCGCCGGCGGCCAGCGACCCGGCCGTGACGTCGTTGAGGCCGGCATCCTGGTTCGGGTCGATCGCGTTCGCCGGATCGTTGTTGACCTGCGAACCGTCAGGCGGCAGGCCGATGAACGCGGCCGAGGCGGTGCCCGCGAGGGCCAGGGCGGCGACCGACGACGCGGCGACCAGGCGACGACGTCCGGGCAGACTGAGCATGAGTCGCTCCCGTGTGAGGGAAGGGGACAGGTCCGGCGCTTGCATCCCGACCGTAGTCCCTCCGGGCACCGCGAAGCAAGGCCCTTTCACCCCTCAGGCGACCGACCGATTGTAGGCCGGGGAGCCCGCGTTGCCGGGCTCTTCTGCTGCTCGGGGAGGCCCGCCATGCGGCGCAGGAGCCCGTTGAGCGTGGCCCGCTCCTGCGGGCTGAGCGCAGCGAACAGCTCGTCGGCGACCCGGCCGACGACGACCCGGGCCCGCCCGAGCAGGCGCGTTCCCTCCGCCGTCAGGTGGATGGCCCGCTTGCGGCGGTCGCTGTCGTGGATGCGGCGCTCGGCCAGGCCGGCCGCCTCGAGCTCGTCGATGATCTGAACCATCGTGCTCGGGTCGATGCCGGTGGCCGACACCAGCTCCTGCTGGGTGCCTCCCGGGTGCGCGGCGATCACCGTGAGGGCCGCGAAGTGCTGCGGGCGCAGGTCGAGCTCGGCCATGGCCGCGGCGAAGCGATCGCGGCCGCGCGCGGCGACCCACGTCAGCAAGAACCCCGTGTATTCCCCGAGCGCCTCCGGGGGTTTTGACCCACCAATCATGCGCGCGGCAAATCCTACACAAAGCCAATCATTCGTGGTACAAACGATTCATGGCCGGACTCACCCGCTGGACGCTCTCCCACCGCCGCCTGATCGTCGCCTTCTGGCTGATCGTCACGGTGATCGGCATCGCCACCGCCGGATCGGCGACGAAGGCGATGAACCAGAAGTTCTCCGTGCCCGGGCGCGAGGGCTGGGAGACGAACCTGAAGATCGCCGCGAACTACCGGGGCACCGGCGGCAACGGCGCCCCGCTCGTCCCGGTCGTGACGCT
>JALYMB010000322.1 GCA_030773935.1 Actinomycetota bacterium
CCTCTCCGATGCAGCCCGAAACCGGTCTGGGCTCGGAACTACACCTCTCCGCGCCAAGCGCCGGTCTCCACACCCCGAGCCTCAATCATCTCCTTGAAGCGGTCGAGGTCTTGGGACACCTGGCGGCCGTCGAAACCGAGGGCGGTGCCCACGTTCTCCAGCACGCCCTCGGGCTCCCAATCCATCTGGACGGTGACTCGCGTCTCGTCATCGTTCAAGCGATGGAACGTGACGACTCCAGCGTTGCCCTTGCCGCCCCTCGCAGTCCAGGCGACGCGCTCATCCGGGTTCTGCTCTGTGATCTCGGCGTCCCACTCCTCGCGCTTTCCCGCGACTTGGGCGACCCAGTGCAGATGCGTGTCGTCGAGCTGTGTCACCTGCTCCACGCCACCCATGAAACGCGGGAACTCCTCGAACTGTGTCCATTGGTTGTAGGCGGTGCTCACCGGCACCCCAACGTCCACTGACTCCGTAACCTCTGCCATTCGGACCCTCCTCTCGTGTGTGGTTCTGTTCTTCCCGGCCGTGCAGGAAGCAAACCATTGGGCTCGGGGAGGCGCGCAGCGCCCGCCTGCAGGACGGCGATGCGTGGCTCGGCGTCGGCGGCCCGTTCGCAAGCTCGGACCTCCTCGCGCGTATCATCGCCGGGGCATGTCAAAGATACGACCCTCGACCAAGGCGTCCTCGTTCACCGAGTCGGTGATCCGCGAGATGACGCGCCTGGCGATCGCGCACGATGCGATCAACCTCTCCCAGGGGTTCCCGGACTTCCCCGCGCCGCAGGAGTTGAAGGACGCCGCGCGGGCGGCGATCGCCGCCGACATCAACCAGTACCCGCTCACGTGGGGTGCCGAGTCCTTCCGCCGAGCCATCGCCGAGAGCTACCACGCCCGCTACGGGATGAACTGGGTCGATGCCGAAAGGCACGTCACCGTCACGTGCGGTTCCACCGAGGCGATGATCGCCGCGATGCTCGCTGTCCTCGACCCCGGCGACGAGGTCGTGTTATTTAGTCCCTTCTATGAGAACTACGGGCCCGACACGATCTTGGCGGGCGCGGTGCCCAGGACCGTCACGCTCCACGCCCCCGACTGGACGTTCGACGAGGCCGAGCTGCGCGCCGCGTTCAACGAGCGCACGCGCGGCATCGTCATCAACACCCCGAACAACCCGACCGGCAAGGTCTTCACGCGGGATGAGCTGGCCCTCATCGCCGAGTGCTGCCAGCGGTGGGACGTCGTGTGCTTCACAGACGAGATCTACGAACACATCACGTACGACGGCGCCCGCCACACGCCGCCCGGCGCGTTGCCCGGGATGGAGGACCGCACGGTCACGATCAGCGCGCTCTCGAAGACGTATGCGGTGACGGGGTGGCGCGTGGGATGGGTCGTCGCGCCAGACGCGCTTACCGGCGCGATCCGCTCGGTGCACGATTTCCTTACCGTGGCGGCTGCGGCGCCGCTCCAGGAGGCCGGCGCCGTGGCACTCGCGATGCCCGAGGCGTATTACGAACGCACGGCGCTGGAGTACCTCGAGCGTCGCGACCTGTTGATGAAGATCCTCGGCGAGACCGGCTTCGCCGCCGAGCCCCCTGCCGGGGCGTATTACGTGATGGCGGACATCTCGCACCTCGGCTTCGGGAAGGACGTCGAGGCCGCCCACCATCTCACCGAACACGTCGGCGTCGCGGTCGTGCCGGGGTCGTCGTTCTTCTCGCGGCCCGAGCTCGGCGCACACCTGGTGCGGTTCGCGTTCTGCAAGAAGCTCGAGACGCTGGAGGAAGCCGGCGAGCGTCTCCGCCGCATGTCGCGCACCTAGATCCCGCCCCAGAACCTCCCCGGCGCCAACACGCCGCTGGGGTCGAACGACGCCTTCAGCCGGCGGTGCACCTCGAGCGCCGGCACCGGGTCGTCGCCGAGACCCCCGGGCCCGCGGATCACCGGTGCGACGCCCCCGAGCCGCCGTGCGCGCGCTCGGATCTCGGCGAGGCGTCCGCCTACTTGGTCGGCCGCACCCTGCA
>JALYMB010000323.1 GCA_030773935.1 Actinomycetota bacterium
GTGCGTTCCTGCGGCGGCGTCTGGCCGCCGAGGAACGCTGACGATCGCTCATCCCGCGGACTCGACCGGAGGATCCTGGCCGGGCCGCTCCTCCGGTGCCTCCTCGCGGATCGGACGGCCGCTGCGCACGATCCTCCCCAGCCACGAGCCGGCGATCAGCGAGGTGAGCACGGCGAGCATGACGAGCGAGGAGTAGAACGATGCGCTGATGATCCTGGCATCGAGGGCGACCGATGCCAGCACGATCCCCGGCCCTCCTCTCGCGTTCAGCGCCACGGCGAGATTCTTCGAGCTGCTCTTGCCCTCGCCGCCGAGCCGCGCGCCGGCGTAGACCGAGAGAGACTTGACCGCGCACGCGAAGAGGAAGAACGGAACGAAGAACAGCGGACTGAACTCACTGAGGAGGTCGAGTCGGAGTCCCACGGTCGCGAAGTACACGGGGATGAAGAAGGCGAAGGAGAACGCCTTGATGCTCTCGCGAGCTTGGGCGGCACGGATGCCGGTGGAGGTCGACACCACAAGGCCGGCGACGAACGCCCCCAGGAGCGGCACGACGCCCAGCCACATCGCGATGATCGACACCGCGAGCACGAAGACGAGCTGGAACCCGATGTCGTTCCCACGCTTGACGGGGTTGTATCGATGCAGCAGCTTCCGGTACAGCCACGGGCTTCCCGCCATCATGGCGCCGAGGAACCCCAGCTCCGCGACGACGTGATAGACGACGCTGGCCGGGCCGCTCGGCGCGATCCCCAGGATGACCGGCAGGCCCCACACGTCCCCGGGACCCTGGGCGACGAGCCCGAGGGCGATCGCGAACAGGACGTACAGGACGACGTCCTCCACCACGGCGACGCCGAGCACGACGCGGGCGAACGATGTATCGAGGATCCCGAGGTCCAACATGATCCTCGAGATCACCGGGATGCTCGTGATGGCGACCGCGATGCCGAACACGAGGATGAAGGCGGGATCGGTGGCGGCGGCGCCGTGGAGGCTCTCCAGGTGCAGGGCGGGGACGACCGCAAGCCCGGCGGCGAACGGGACCAGCATCCCGACGATGCTGATCGAGGTCAGCGCCCTGCGTTCCCGGCGATGGAAGAAGCCCCTCATCTCCGCGCCAGCGGTGAACATCAGGAACAGGAGCCCGAGTTGATAGATGGCATCCAGGACCGCCGGGACCGACCCGCTCGAAGGGAACAACGCCGACTCCACCCCGGGCGCCAGGGCGCCCAGCACCGTGGGTCCGAGGAGCAGCCCGCCGATGATCTCGCCGATCACCCGGGGTTGGCGGAGGCGGGTCATCGCATAGCCGCACCCGTGCGCGGCCGCCAGAAGGAGGCCGAGCGCGAGCAGCACGTGCGCGAGTTCGGGGGCGTCCAGGGTCATGGCCGAACGAGGCTAGCCTCGTCGAGCCGTCCGCGGCCATCGGCCGGGAGGCTTCTCTTTCTCCTGCGAACGGACGACGACCCCGTCTCCTCGTTCCTCCACGACGGCGGGGCGTCAGCCTTCTGACGCGAGATCGAGGAAGACGAGCTGGTTCGAGTGCATCGAACTGACAGGCCCGCTGCAGTGGCCTTGCCCCGTTTCCACGGACACGCTCATGTTGACGCTCCGTGTCTCGCCTCGAACTCAGCGGGGCTGAGCTGACCGAGGAACGAGTGCCTCCGCTCACGGTTGTAGAAGTTCTCGATCCACTCGCCGATGGCCTCGTTAGCCTCCGCGTGGGTACCGAAGCGGAACCTCCGCAGGTGCTCTCGCTTGATGGTGGCGAAGAAGCTCTCGACCACGGCGTTGTCATAGGCTGTGCCCGGCCGACCCATGGAGCCCACGATCCCCAGTTCGGTCAGGTACGTGCTGAACCGTTCGCTCGTGTACTGCGGACCGTTGTCGGAGTGATGGACGAGTCCCGGACCGGGCTGACGGGACCGGGCCGCCTTGTCCAGCGCGTCGATGACGAGCTCGGTCTGCTGGTGCCTGGCGGTCGACCAACCCACGACCTTCCTCGAGTGCAGATCGAGCACCACCGCGAGGTGGGTCCACCCGGCGGTGGTTGGTACGTAGGTGATGTCGGCAACCCAAGCCCGGTCGGGTGCCGGTGCGGTGAACCGGCGCCTGAGCAGGTCGGGAGCTCCCCGGTGAGCCCGAGGTCGATCCCCGCGCCAGGTGCGAAGGTGCACGCCCTGGAGGCGTGCTCCGCGCATGAGCCGTGCGACGCGCTTGCGTGAGACGAAGACCCCGTGCGCCCGCAGCTCCGCGGTGATCCGGGGCGCTCCGTAGGTGCGCCGCGACCGCTCGTGGATCCGGCCGATCTCGGCGAGGAGCGCCTGGTCGGCGAGGAACCGAGACGACGGTGGCCGCGTGCACCAGTCGTAGAACCCTGAAGGAGACACGCCCAGGACCCGACACATGAGCCGCACCGGGTGGTTGGCCCGCTCCGCTGCGATGAACCGGTAGGCGCTCACCGGTCCTCGCTGTCCCTCGCGAAGAAGGCCACGGCTTTTTTCAAGATGTCGCGCTCCTGCTCGACCTGGCGCAGCCGGCGACGCAGGGTGCGGATCTCCTCGCGTTCGCTCGGATCCGGTTCGTCTTCTTCCTGCGGCTTCACCCACTGGCGGACGGCCTCGTGTGAGACGCCCAGATCCCGAGCGATCGACCGTAGCGTCCTGCCCGCGTCGTGCTGGCGTTGCGCCTCCTGGCGCAGCTCCTCTGGGTAGCCCGACGGCAGTGTCATCCCGACCCCCTTCCCCCGGCGCTTCGCACCAGTCTCTAGGTGTCCGGGAAAGCGGGGCAAGCCCAGCAGCTTCGGATCGTCAGTCCCCCGAACACCACGAGCATCCGACGGAGGTTCCTGATGTTCGGATGCTGACACAGGTCACGGGAACGGTTCCACGGCCCGGCGTCACACCTGGATCGAGACCTCGGGGAGGTTCTTCAGCGCGGCCTCCTCCTCGGCAGGGTCGAACTCCACCTCGGGCAGGCGGCCGTTGTTGAAATCATCGTAGGCCTGCATGTCGAAGTGCCCGTGGCCGCACAGGTTGAACAGGATCACCCGCTCCTCGCCGGCCTCCTTCGCAGCCAGCGCCTCGTCGATCGCCCCCTTGATGGCGTGGCTGGGCTCCGGCGCCGGGATGATCCCCTGTGTCGTCGCGAACAGCCTCGCGGCCTCGAAGATCTGGTTCTGCGTGTAGGCGACCGCGTCCATGTAACCCTCGCGCACCAGGAGCGAGAGGGACGGCGCGTCGCCGTGGTAACGGAGCCCGCCCGCGTGCACCGGCGCCGGCACGAAGTCGTGGCCCAGCGTATACATCGGCACGATCGGCGCGATCTGCGCCGTGTCGCCGTAGTCGTAGGCGAAGCGTCCCTTCGTCAGGGTGGGGCACGCTGCCGGCTCGGTGGCCAGGAACCTGGTGGAGCTGGTGCCGCGCAGCTTCTCCGCCATGAACGGGTAGGAGATGCCGGCGTAGTTCGAACCGCCGCCGACGCAGCCGACGATCACGTCGGGCGTCTCCCCTGCCATCTCCATCTGCTTCTGCGACTCCAGTCCGATGACCGTCTGGTGCAGCAGCACGTGGCCCAGAACGCTCCCCAGAGCATAGTTCGTGTCGTCGTGCGTGGCGGCGTCCTCCACGGCCTCGCTGATCGCGATGCCCAGCGAGCCGGTGGAGCCAGGGTGCTGGGCGAGGATCGCGCGACCGCTGTTCGTGCGATCCGACGGTGACGCGAGCGTCTCGGCGCCGAAGGTCTCCATGAAGATCCGGCGGTACGGCTTCTGCTCGTAGCTGGCCTTCACCATGTATACCGTGCACTCCAGCCCGAAGAAGCTGCACGCCATCGCCATGGCCGAGCCCCACTGTCCGGCGCCGGTCTCCGTGGCGATCCGCTTGATGCCGGCCTCCCTGTTGAAGTACGCCTGGGGCACCGCCGTGTTGGGCTTGTGCGACCCTGCGGGCGAGCCTCCCTCGTACTTGAAATAGATCCGGGCCGGTGTGTCGAGCGCTCTCTCCAACCGGGTGGCACGGAACAGCGGCGCGGGCCTCCACAGACGATAGATGTCGATCACCTCGCCCGGGATGTCGATCCACTGTTCGGTGGAGACCTCCTGCATGATCAGCGATTCGGGGAAGATCGGCGCCAGATCGGCGGGGCCCGCCGGCTCCTTCGTCTGCGGGCTGAGCGGCGGCAGCGGGTTCAGCCCAGCCTGCACGATGTCGGGCATGATGTTGAACCACGCCGTGGGCATCTGCTCGGGCGTCAGATCGAACCGGGTGCGCACCTCGCTCATGGGAAGCCCTCCTCGACGATGGGCGCCGAGCCTATCCCTCACTCGTGGGCCTGACCAGACCCGGATCGCGAGCGACTAGACGTCCACCGCGTGGTCGTCGTGGCTCACGTGCCACTTGCGGGGCGCGATCAGGAGGTCGGCGTCCGGGGGTCCCCAGGACCCGCGCTCGTAGGTCACCACCGGGGGCGGATGCCCCAGCACGGGACCGAGCACCTCCCAGGCCCGCTCCACGCCGTCCTGCCGCAGGAAGAGCGTGTGGTCGCCCTCCATCGCCTCCAGCAGCAGCAGCTCGTAGGAGTCGGCGATCTCGACCGTGAACTCCTGTGCGTAGTCGAACTCCATCTCCACGCGGCCGAGATCCAGGCCGGGGCCCGGCGTCTTGGCGTTCAGGGCCAGGGTGATGCCCTCATCGGGCTGCACGCGGAACGTGAGGTGATCGCGTTTGGGCAGGTCCACGTCGGTGCCTCGGAACACGTTGAACGGCACCTTGCGGAACTTCAGGGTGATCTCGGTGACCTTGTCCTTCAGTCCCTTGCCCGTTCGCACGAAGAACGGCACGTCGGCCCACCGCCAGTTGTCGATGGTGACCTCCAAGGCCGCGAACGTCTCGACGTGCGAGTCGCCGGAGACACCCGGCTCCGTCCGGTATCCCTCGTACTGACCGCGCACCACCCTGGCGGGGTCGCAGAGCGTCATGGCGCGAAGGACCTTCACGGTCTCGTCACGCAGCCGGTCGGGCTCGAACGACACCGGTGGCTCCATCGCCAGGAAGGTGAGCATCTGGAACACGTGGGTGGAGACCATGTCGCGGATCGCCCCGGTCTGTTCGTAGAAGGCTCCTCGACCCTCGATCCCGATCCGTTCGGCCACCGTGATCTGCACATGATCGAGGTAGCGGCGGTTCCACACCGGCTCGAACAGCCCGTTCGCGAAGCGGAAGGCCAGGATGTTCTGCACGGTCTCCTTGCCCAGGTAGTGATCGATCCGGAACACCTGCGACTCGTCGAAGACCTCGTGGATCGCGGCGTTCAACGCCTCCGCGCTGGCCAGGTCGTGACCGAACGGCTTCTCGAAGACGATCTTGGCCCCCTCCGCCAACCCGGCCTCGCCGATACTGGCCACGATGTCGGGGTATGCCGAGGGCGGCGTCGCCGCGTAGAAGAAGCGGCCTCCCTGTGTCCCGTGCCGGGTGTCGGCGTCGTTCAGGACCTTCACGATGGGGTCCATCGCGCCGCGATCGGAGAAGTCGCCGGGCACGTACTCCAGACGCTTCGCGAAGCTGGCCCATGCCTGGCCCTCGGGTGCCCGCCGGCCGTAGGTGACGATGGCGTCGTGCGCATGTTGGCGGAAGCCCTCGTCGTCCATCTCGGTGCGGGCGTAGCCCACGATCACGAATCCTTCCGGCAGCAACCCCTGCAGGAACAGGTGGTAGAACGCCGGCAGGAGCTTGCGCTTGGTGAGATCGCCGGAGGCGCCGAAGATCACGATCGCCTGCGGGGAGGCGGGAACGACCATGTCAGGACTCGCCCCCCGCCACCGGCTGGACCTCGATCCAGCCGTCAACGATGCGCACGGGGTACACCGGCACCGGGTCGACGGCAGGACCGTGCGTGGGCTCGCCCGTCTCCACGTCGAAGACGCTTCCGTGGCAGGGACACGCGACGGTCTCGTCGCGGTCGTCGAGCTCGCCGTCGGCGAGCGAGCACGCCGCGTGGGTGCACTCGTCACCGAAGGCGAAGAGATGGTTCTCCACGTGTGCCACGGCTACGCGGCCACTCGGAGTCTCGAAGGCACGCAGCTCGCCGTCGGGGACCTCGGCCAGCGCACCGACGCGGATGAAGTTCATGTCGTCCACCCTACCCAGACCTAGGCGAGCTGGCGGACCGCCGACCACAGCCTCTGCAGGACGGTGACTGCCCCGAGCGTCGCGAGCACCACCAGCACCGGTTCCATGGCGCCGGGGATCACCAGTCCCGCCATCAGCGCCAGGAACCGCTCCAGCCGCTGGAAGACGCCCTCGGTGAGCGACAGCCCCGCGGCCTCCGCCTCGGCGCGGATGTGACTGACCAGCAGGCTGACCACGAGGGTGACGAGAGCCAGCGCCGCATACGTCGTATCCCCGCGCTCCGCCAACACCCAGAACAGGCTGGAGAACAGGATGATGTCCGAGACCCGGTCCAGGACCGAGTCCATGAACGCGCCCGAGCGGCCCTCGGTGCCGCGCTGGCGGGCCACCGATCCGTCGAAGACGTCGGAGAGCCCCGCGAACAACAGGACCACGCCCGCTGCGAACCAGTCGCCCCGCAGGATCAGCACGCCGGAGACCACGTTCAGCACCAGCGACAGGAGCGTCAGCTGGAGCGGGCGCACGCGCGTCCACAACAGGAACGCGAGGATCGCGCGGTACGGCCACGCCATGGAGCGCTGGAGGGTCCCGCCCGCGGCACTGCGGTTCTTCCGGGGGGCCGGCAGGTCGCGGACCCGGGTCGCATCCTGCTGCGGGTCCCGCGCGGCGTCGTCCACTCAGCCAGCGTGCGGCTCGAACGCGACCACTCGGTAGCGGAAGCTGCCGCCGGGCGCCTCGTACACGATCTCGGAGTCAACGGTCGACCCCATCAGCGCCGACCCGAGCGGCGAGGTGACGGTGATCGTGCGCGCCCCGGAGGCGCGTTCCTCCGCATGTTCGGCGAGGAGGTAGGTCTCGTCTTCGGGATCGTCCTCGTCCAGCGCGTGGATCGTCACGAGCATCCCGGGGGCGACCGCCTTCGCATCCGCGGGCGCCTCGACGATCTCGGGATCGCGCAACATCTGCTGGATCTTGCGGATCCTCGACTCCATCAGTCCCTGGTCGTTCTTCGCGGCGTCGTACTCCGCGTTCTCCTTGATGTCCCCGTGCTCGCGCGCCGCCTTCAGCCGTTGGGCGACCCGATCCCGCCCGTCCACGGTGAGCTCGGCGAGCTCGTCCTTCAACCGGTTGTAGGCATCCAGGGTGAGGCTGGCGGTGGGTTCGTGGCTCTTCTGGCGCGGAGGCCGGTTGCGGAGCGCCTCGGGCATCTCGATCGGCATATGGCCGAATCTATCAGCCATCGCCTCCCTGCAGGAGGCGGGCGTCGGGCGCGCGCACCAGACCGGAGCCCGACGTCCGAGGTCGGCGCGCGCTACCCTTCGCGCGTCCGAGCGGAGGAGGATCCCGGCGATGCGTCTCGATGGAAAGGTGGCGTTGATCACCGGCGGTGCGAGTGGGATGGGCAAGGTCGCCTCGGCGCTGTTCGCGCGCGAAGGCGCGAAGATCGTGCTGACCGACGTGGCCGACGAGGACGGTGAGGCCATCGCGGCGGAGATCCGCCACCAGGGCGGGGAGGCCGCGTACGTCCACGCCGACGTCTCGAAGGAGGCCGACGCCAAGGCGATGGTGGACGCGGCGGTCGAGCGCTTCGGCGGCCTCCACGTTCTGTACAACAACGCCGGCGTGATGTTGCCCGAGGACGGTTCCGTGGACGCCACCGACGAGCGGATCTGGGACATCACCCTCGCCGTCAACGTGAAGGGAGTGGCTTTCGGCTGCAAGTACGGCGTGCCCGCGCTGATCGCGAGCGGCGGCGGCTCGATCGTGAACGTGGCCTCGTTCGTGGCATGGATGGGCGCCGCCACCTCGCAGACCGCGTACACATCCTCCAAGGGGGCGGTCCTGGCCATGACGCGGGAGATCGCGGTCGAGTATGCACGCCGGGGGGTCCGCTGCAACGCGCTGTGCCCGGGTCCGATCGAGACCCCGTTGCTGATGCAACTGCTCTCCGACGAGGCCAAGCGACAGCGTCGGTTCGTGCACATCCCCATGGGACGGCTGGGCCGGGCCGAGGAGCTCGCGAAGGCGGCCCTGTTCCTGGCCTCCGACGACTCGTCGTTCATGACGGGGGCGTCGCTGATCGTGGACGGCGGCATCACCGCCGCGTACGTGACGCCGGAGTAGCCACGCGTCGAGGCTCGCTCAGGTCCCGAAGACCGGCCGCAGCGCCGCGTATACCGCCCGGTAGCGGCCGTAGGCCTCGTCGTAGGCAGCCGTGGTGCCCGGATCGGGGTCGTGGGACTCGGGTCGGTACGAGACGAAGGCGTCGACGGCCTGCGCGATCGACGGGTGCAGGCCGGCGCCCACGGCGGCAAGGATCGCGGCACCGGTGGCCGTCGTCTCGACCGACTCGGGTACGCGGACCGGCAGCCCGGTCACGTCGGCCTTGATCTGGCGCCACAGCGGTCCCTTCGCCCCGCCGCCGACGATCGTGAGCCGGCGAACGTCGAGCCCGGCGGCCTTCATGGCCTCCAGGATGTCCCGCAACGCGAAGGCGCTGCCCTCCAAGATCGCGCGCGTCATGTGGTCGCGCGTATGGGCAAGCGTCAGGCCGTAGAACACGGCGCGCGCCGCCCCGTTCCACTCGGGCGCCATCGCTCCCTGCATGCAGGGCAGGAACACGAGCCCTTCGGCGCCGGCCGCCACGTGCCCGGCCTCCGTGGACAGGAAGTCGTACGCGTCGCCCAGGCCGACGGCCTCGGCGTCGCGTTCGATCTGCGCGAACTGATCCCGCCACCAGCGGAGGTTCCCTCCCGACACGAAGCCGGGGTTCTCGAGCAGCCAGACGTCGGGATCAGCGTGCGGATGACATTCCACGAGCATCGACGGATCCGATCGCGGCTCGGCGCTGGCGGCGCAGACGGGCTCGGCCGTGCCGACCACGTCGCAGACCTCTCCGGGGGCGAAGACGCCCGCGCCGAGGGTCGCGGCCATCTCATCGCCGCATCCGATCGCCACCTGCGTGGAGGGCTCGAGCGCGCTCGCCTCCGCGAAGGCGGCCGTGATCGTGCCGACGGCCTGGGTGCCGGCGCCCAGGGCCGGCAGCCATGCCTCCTCGATCTCCACGAGATCGAGGACCCTCTTCGACCACGATCGGGACCGTGGGTCCAGCAGCGCCAGCGAGGAGGCGTTGGAGTAATCCACCGCGCACTCACCCGACACGTGTCGCAGGACGTAGGACCCCGGCGGCATCAGATGGGCGGCCCGGCTCCACAGGTCGGGCTCCTCCTCGCGCACCCACATCGCCTTGAACACGGCGTGGGACGAGTCGAGGTTCGCCCCCACCTCGTCGTAGAAGTCCGAAGGCGAGATGCGCTCTGCGAGCGAAGCTGCCTGCGCCTCCGCGCGCCGGTCCATCCAGATCATCGAGGGCCGGAGGGGCCGCCAGGCGTCGTCGCACACGACCATCCCGTCCAGCTGCGACCCGAAGGACAGCGCCCCGATCGCCGCGGCTCCCCCCGGGCAGGCGGCCACGAGGCGGCGGCACGCGCGCTCCACCGCGGCCGTCCACAGGTCCGGGTCCTGCTCCGCCCAGCCGGGATGCGGGAAGGAGAGGTCATAGGCCTCGTACGCCGCGTCCACCAGGGTGCCGTCGACGTCGTACAGCGCGGCATTCGTGCCCTGGCTGCCGACGTCGCACCCGATGACGTGGGGGCCCGTCACGGCACGATGACCATCTTCAGACCCGTGCCCGACCGGATCGTGTCGAACGCCTCCTCGATCCGCTCGAGCGGGAACCGGTGCGTGACGACGCGGGCGAGCTCGTCCTGTCGACGAGCCAGGTAGTCCATGGTGATGCGGTACTGACGATGGGTGGCGCCGTAGGCCCCGGAGATCACGAGCTCCTTGTAGTGAAGCTCGTTCATGTCCAGCGGGCTTACCGGGTCATGCTTGGGAAGGCCGGCGAAGTACACGATGCGGGCGCGCTTGGCGGCCATGGCCAGCGCGGCCTGCTGCGCCGGCTTGGCTGGCGCCGCCACGCTGACCCGCTCGGCGCCGTGTCCCCCGGTCCGGGAGAGCACGTCCTCGACACCGTTGTCCTCGCCGGCCACCCACGCGTCGTCCACCGCGTGCCCGATCGCGTCCATCGCGATCTTCAGCCGCTCGCCGGAGACGTCGGTGAGATACACGCGGCTGGCCCCGCGATCGCGCGCCATCACGGCCTGCCAGCACCCGATGGGCCCCGTGCCCAGGATGACGACCGTGTCGCCCAGGCGGATCTCGAGCTGTTCGATCCCGTTCAGTGCGCACGCGAAGGGATCGGCGACCGTCGCCAGGTCCGATGGCAGCTCCGGCGGGAGCGGGATCAGGTTCTTCGTGGCGATCGGTGGGACAGCGGCGAGCTCCGCGTACGCCCCGGGATACGGGTCGTAGCCGTACAGGAGATGGTGCTCGCACAGGTTCTGGAACCCCTCCACGCACCACCGACACTCGCCGCAGGTCAGGATCGAACCCAGGAACACGCGGTCGCCTTGTGCGACGCCCGCCGGCAGCGCCGCGTCGGGGCCGACCTCCTCCAGGATCCCCACCGGCTCGTGACCGAGCTGCCACGGCGCCGGAGCCTTGGGATCGCCGTTGAAGAAGGTGCGCGCGTCCGTCCCGCAGATCCCGCAGGCCTCCACGCGCAACAGCGCCCCGCCGGGATCCAGCGACGGTTCGGCGGCGTCGTCACGGACCTCCACCTGATTGACGTCCGTCATGAAGGCCGCCCGCATCAGGCGGTCTCCTCCTGGAGCGAGGCCAGGGCCTTGTCGGCGGTCCAGCGCTCGCGGATCACCCGTGCGAGCGCGCGCGTGACGGCTTCGGGGTTCCGGTGCATGAAGATGTTCCGCCCCACCGAGCAGCCGATCGCTCCGGCGGCCATGGCCTGCTCCATCCGGGCCAGAAGCTCGGCGTCCTCGAGCCGGGAACCGCCCGCCAGCACGACGGGGATGCCGTTGGCGGCCTCCACGCACCGCGCGAACGAGTCGGCGTCTCCGGGCCAGTTCGTCTTGACGATGTCGGCACCCAGTTCCGCGCACAACCGGACGTTCCGGCGCAGGTACTCGAAGCCGTACTGCTGCGTGAGTTCCTCGACGGTCGCGTACGTCGTGGGGAACTCCGCCTCCGCGATGAAGGGCATGCCGAGGACGGCACACTCGCGACCGACGGCGGCGAGCGTGTCGATCATGCCTGCCTCGGTGTCTCCCTCGAGTGCGGTGAAGAGAACGACGGCATCGGCCCCGAGCGTCAGTGCCTCCTCGACGTCGGCGATCTGCACGATCCGCGGCTTGTCGCCACCCGGGTTGGCGCTCGCCGACAGCAGCATCGCGAGCGACGTCGTGGGCCCGAACGCCTCGTACGCGATGCGGATCATCCCCTTGCTCATCATGATCACGTTGGCCCCACCGGCGACGGTCTCGCGGGCGCGCTCAGCGATGTCCGCGAGCGGCTCCAGGAACGTGGGCGAGGTCATGCCGTGATCGAGCGCGCAGATCACCGACACGCCCGCCCCGTCGATCACACGCTTGAGTCTCATCGCCTTCCCCACGTCTGACGTCATGTGACACCCCTTCCCGGTCCGCGTCGGACCACGGTGAACTCGAACGCGTCGGCCAGGTGGTACTCCTCCGACAGCAGAACCGGATCGCCCTCCCTGCCGTAATCCACCTGCACGAGATACAGGAGCAGCGCCCCGGACTTGACGCCGAGCTTCCGAGCGACGGTCCGGTCCGCCCGGAACGGCTCGACGCGGACCACCCCGTGCTCGACCGCATGACCGTGAAGCTCGAGGATCGCGTACACCGACCCGTCGAGCTGCATGGCGGCGAGCTCGGCCGCGGAGATCGTCGTCACGCTGGCGACGTCTCGCGAGAACACGACCGGGCGAAGGTCGGCGGTACGCACCCGTTCCAGGACCACGACGGGATCGCCCGGGCGAAGATCGAGGGCCGCGGCCTGCTCTTCAGTGGCGCCCTCGGTGTGCACGGCGGTCTCTGCGGTGCCGGGCGTCATGGCGGCGGCGCGGATCGCCTCCGTGACGCCGAAGTTCACATCCAGGTTGTTCTGGAGACGAGGGCGGTGGGTGGCGTACGTTCCCGCTCCCCGTGTCCGCGTCACGAATCCGTCCTCCTCGAGGGAGCGGAGGGCCTCCCGAAGCGTGGGGCGGGAGACGCCGAGCTCCTCGGCGAGCGCCGGCTCCGGCGGCAGCCTGGACCCCTTCGGGATGCGCCCGGAGTCGATTCGGCTCGCGAGCTCATCGCGGACCCGGAACGACAGGCGTTTCACTTCGCGGGCCTCCCTGCGGGCGGGAACGACGCGTAGGGTAATTTGTCTGACAAACCGCGTCAAACCCGATCCTCACCGATCCGAGGCCCGTCGTTATCATCCGATGCATGGCCTTCGTTGCGGTGGGCGGCCCGCGATCGCCGATCTCGGATACCTCGTGGGATTGGTGGCCCCTCCTCGGCATCGTGCTCGCCCTGTGGTTCATCCGCTCGGTCCTGGGTCGACCCCTCGGCGCGATCGAGCTCGTCCTCTGTCTGTTCGCCGGGCTCGGATTCGCCACCGCCGTGCACGCGTGGGGGATCCTCGGAGGAGCAACGATCATCCTCGTCCTGGTCGCGACCGCCCTTCTGGTGCGCCGGCCGACCTCGCGATCCACCCTCCCACCTGTTTGACAGACAAGCTCGCGATGTTGCTAGATACGCGCCAGGGTTGGGTTGACTCTGCGGGAGAGGGGGTCCGAAGTGTCGGAGCCGGAACGTAGGGTGGGGTCCGTCACCTACAAGCAGGTGGGTGAGGAGTATTTCCAGCAACGCGGTCTGCGGCGACACGCCGGGGTGTGGTCGCTCTGGGCGCTCGGTGTCGGCGCCGTCATCTCGGGCGAGTACTACGGCTGGAACTTCGGCCTGGGCACCGGCGGGTTCGGCGGCCTGCTGATCGCGGCCGCCCTCATGGCGGTCATGTACTACGGCCTCGTCTACTCGATCGCCGAGATGTCCCCGGCGCTCCCGCACACGGGCGGCGCGTACTCGTTCGCCAGGTCCGCGATGGGACCGTGGGGCGGATTCCTCACGGGCCTGGCGGAGAACATGGAGTACGTGATCACACCGGCCGTCGTCGTCGGCGCGATGGGGTTGCTCTCGCAGACGATCCTCACCGGGCTGTTCGAGGTGGGGGGGAAGATCGCTCCGGACGGAACGCTCACCGACATCGCGTGGTGGAACAGCCTGCCGGTGTGGTGGGCGCTCTTCTACGTCATCTTCGTGTGGATCAACATCGTCGGCATCGAGGCAACGATGCGGTTCACGGTGACGATCACCGTCCTGTCGATCGCCGTCCTGGCGTTCTTCTTCATCGCGGCGATCGTCTCCGGGAAGCTCGACTTCTCGCTGTGGAACAACATCCCGAAGGGAGGCGGCGACCCGCTCCCCGGGGGTGGCGGTCCGCTGCTCCCGTTCGGCATCAGCGGGATCCTGAAGTCGCTCCCGTTCGCGATCTGGTTCTTCCTTGCGATCGAGGAGGTGCCGCTCGCGGCCGAGGAGTCGATGGATCCGCGGCGCGACGTCCCGAAGGGATCCGTGCTGGCGATGCACACCCTGCTGATCGCCGCCGTCCTGACGCTGATCTTCAACACGGCTCTGCCTGGCGGGGCCGCGCTCTTCGGTGGGTCCGGGTTCCCGCTCCTCGATGGGTTCCGGGCGATCTTCGGCGGCGAGAAGGTGGCGTATCTGCTGAGCATCCTGTTCCTGATCGGTCTGATCGCGAGCTTCTTCACGATCATCTTCGCCTACGGTCGGAACACCTACTCGCTGTCTCGCGCCGGCTACTTCCCGGCGTTCCTGTCGAGGACGCACGGGCAGCGGAAGACCCCGCACGTCGCGCTGATCGCCGGGGCGGCCGTGGGCTACGGGGTGGCGGTGCTCATCTTCATCCTGCAGCAGAACGAGCTCGGCACGAAGATCGTGGCGGCGCTGCTCAACATGGCCGTCTTCGCCGCCGTGATCTCGTACATCCTGCAGATGACCTCGTTCGTCCTGTTGCGCCGCAACCTGCCGAACATCGAGCGGCCGTACCGGAGCAAGTGGGGTGTCCCGGGAGCGGTGATCGCCGGCGGACTCGCGGCGCTTGCTCTCGTGACGATCTTCCTCAACGAGGCCTATCGGCCAGGCGTATACGGCGTCGCCATCTACTACGTCCTGGGCGTCCTGTACTTCGCGATCGCCGGGCGGCACCGCCTGGTGCTCTCGCCGGAAGAGGAGTTCGCGCTCACCCAGGGCGAGCGGGGCATCCCGGAGGCCGAGGGGTACAGGACCTCGCGTGAGGAGCAGGAGGCGATCCTCCGCGGCGGCACGCAGCGCCCGCCGGCACCCACGGGCGGCCCGCAGCCACCCCCGGGCGGCTGACGGAGGAAGGGTTGGGA
>JALYMB010000324.1 GCA_030773935.1 Actinomycetota bacterium
GTACGGGTGGACCTACCCCAGCGTGTTCGACCCTGCCCACGCGATCCCCACCTCCCTGGGACACAGCGGGCAGCCGGTGACCTTCTTCTATGCCGCCGACGGCGCCCTGCTGAGCGCCGTGGACGGCCAGATATCGGCCGCACGTCTGGAGCAGGGCATCCAGGAGCTGCTGCCCTGAGGCGTCTGCTACCCTCGTTTGTCTATGGCAGCCGTCTGTGAGATCTGCGGGAAGAAGCCGTTCTTCGGCAAGTCGGTCTCCCACTCGCACCGCCGGACCAACCGGCGTTGGGACCCGAACGTGCAGCGAGTCCGCGCGATGGTGAACGGCACGCACACACGGGTCTATGCCTGCACGTCGTGCATCAAGGCCGGCAAAGTCGCGCGCATCCCCCGCTGATCCGGTCTCGAGGCCGCAGCGCTCCCCGCCCGGTGGTCCCCGAGACGCCGGTGCCTCAGACCAACCCTTCCGGCGGCACGGGCCACAGCTGGTCGACCGGACCGATACCCTGCCCCAGCGGCAGGGCGCGTCGGATCGCCTCCGTCACGAACGCCTTCCCGGCACGGACCGCTTCCCGCAGCGGATCCCCGCGAGCCAGATGGGCCGCGATGGCGGCCGACAGCGTGCAACCGGTGCCGTGGGTGTGAGGTGTATCGATCCTCGGTGCGCTGAACCATTCCTCGTCCGTGCCGTCGACGAACAGGTCCGCTGCCTCCCCGGCGGGGCTCTCGAGATGACCCCCCTTCACCAGGACGGCGCGCGCACCGCTGCCCAGGATCGCCCCGGCGGCCCGGCGCATGTCGTCCCGCGTCTCGACGCGGAACCCCGCCAACCCCGACGCTTCGGGCAGGTTCGGCGTCACGATCGTCGCGAGCGGCAGAACCCGCGCGCGCAGCCCGTCCACGGCCTCCTCCGCCAGCAAGGCATGCCCGTGTTTGGACATGAAGACGGGATCCACGACCAGGTTGGGAAGGGCGAGGTCGGCCACGGCGTCGGCGACGGCCTCCACGATGGCTGCGGTCGCGAGCATCCCGGTCTTGACGGCGTCCACGCCGACGTCGCTCGCAACCGCGCGGATCTGGTCGCCCACGAGCTGCGCGCTCAGCGCCTCGTAGCCCGAGACCCCCTTCGTGTTCTGCACCGTGACGGCCGTGACGGCGGTCATGCCGTACACGCCCAGCACGCTGAACGTCTTGAGATCGGCCTGGATACCTGCGCCGCCGCCGGAGTCGCTGCCGGCGATCGTAAGGGCACGCGGCCGGGACGCCGGTCGATCGCTCATGGCCGGAAGTGATCCCATCCCGCCGGTTCCAACCGGCGTTCCAGGTCCTCGTCGTCCACGGCGTTCACTCCGTCGCCCTGTACGATGCGGCCGATCGCGGTGAGCGGGGTTCCGTAGCTCTCGCGAAGTTCGCCGGCGGCCGCCGTGAAGGCCTCCTGGCCCGGAAGCGTGACCAACAGTTCGTAATCCTCGCCGCCACCCAGTGCATCGTTCAGGGTGGCGCCGTCGGCGACCGGAACGTCACGCAGCCGGATCGTCGCACCGACCGCGCTCGCCGAAGCCAGCCGGGTGAGGTCCCTCGCGAGGCCGTCGGAGACATCCATCATCGCGGTCGCACCGTGACGGGCGAGCACCGCCCCCTCACCCACCCGCGCAACGGGCCGAAGGTGCGCGCGCAGCAGGGCGCGATCGGCATCGGCGTGCAGCCGGCCGCTCCGCGCCACCCGCAGACCAGACGCCGATGCTCCCAGCGCTCCCGTCACCGCAAGCACGTCGCCGGCCCGCGCGCCCGCGCGCGTCACCGCCCTCCCTGGGGCGACCTCGCCGGTCACCGTCACCGAGATCGCGATCTGTCCGCCCCGTGCAAGATCGCCACCCACGAGCCACAGGGCATGCTCGTCGCACGCCTGGCGCATGCCGCCGTACAGTTCCATCACCCACGCGGCGTCCAGATCCGGCGTGAGGCAGAGGGTCACGAGCGCGGCGCGGGGGCTGGCGCCCATCGCCGCGATGTCACTGAGGGTCACCGTCACGGCCTTGTAGCCCAGGTCGCGCGCCGATGTGATCCTGCGATCGAAGTGCACGCCTTCGATCATGGCGTCGGCCGTGAGGACCAGCTCTCCCGCGCCCTGCGCCAGCACCGCGGCATCGTCACCGGGGCCGACGATCACCTCGGGGCCGGCGCCGGACAGCACGCGCCGGATCGCGTCGATCAGTTCGTCCTCGCTCAGGTCCACGGACCCGTTCCTCTCGCGTCGCGCTCGGATCGCGAGACGTAGGCCGACGGGTCCACGCTCGACGATTTCGCTAGACTCTAGGCCGCTTCCAGCGCGGTCGACTCGCTCGTTCGCGTATCCGAGTGACACGCTCACCAGGAGGAGATCGCTGTGCCCGAGGTCCACGACAACCCCTCGCCGGAGGATCTCCGGGCCTTCACCGAGGAGATGCCGCAGTGTCGGATCACCGAGTACGACAACGTGAACGTGCAGACGCGAGTGCTCTCCCGATCCGCTGCCAGCACCCACGTGGTCACCGAGGACCCGTCCACAACCAGCGGCAAGTCCATGACACGCGCCGAGTACGAGCGGATCGCGAAGATGCAGGACGACTATATCGCGCGCCACGACATGGTCGTGATCGACGGGTACATCGGCAACGATCCGCAGATACGCACCGCCGCTCGCCTGACGATCGAGAAGGCGAACGCGAACATCGCCGGGATGCAACAGAAGCTGTACTTCCCGCGCGAACCCGGTGAGGCCGGGGCGGAGGTGGAGGTCATCTACACGCCCAACCTCGAAGCCGAAGGCTACGCCGACGACCGGCTGATCGCCGTGGACCTGGAGAACAACGTGACCAGGGTGCTCAACTCCGACTACTTCGGTGAGTCGAAGAAGGGCGGCCTGCGGATGTGGAACGCGATCGTCTTCGACAAGGGCGGCCTGGCCCTTCACGCCGGCCTCAAGGTCATCCCCACCCGCGAGGGCGACAGAGTCTTCATGATCATCGGGTTGTCGGGCACGGGCAAGACGACCACGACATTCACCACGCAGAACGGGTCCCGTCCGATCCAGGACGACTTCGTGGGTCTGATGCCCGGCGGCAGGGTCTATGGGACGGAGAACGGCTGCTTCGCGAAGACCTTCGCACTGAACCCCGACTTCGAGCCGTCGATCTACGGGGCGGTCGTGAAGCCCACGACCTACCTGGAGAACGTCTATCAGGACGACGACGGCAAGGTCGACTTCAACAACGAGAACTTCACGCAGAACGGCCGTGCGGTGTTCGAGATGAGCGATCTGCTGTCATACGAGGACGCGCGCAACGTCGGTCCGGTCGACTACCTCTTGATCCTCAACCGCAACGAGAACATCATCCCCGGGGTCGCGAAGCTGAACCAGGAGCAGACAGCCGCCTATTTCATGCTGGGCGAGACGACCGGCACCGCCGCCGGCGGCGCGGCCGAGGCAGGCAGGTTCCTGCGGGTGCCCGGGACGAACCCCTTCTTCCCCCTCCCCCACGGCCTGCAGGGCAACCGGCTCCTGGAGCTGTTGGCCTCCCACCCGATCCAGGCGTTCCTACTGAACACCGGCCGCGTGGGCGGCAAGGACGGCGACGACCGTTCCAAGAAGCTGAAGATCCCCCACACCTCCGCGTGCGTGAAGGGCATCGCGGAGAACACGATCGGGTGGGCCGAAGATCCGGACTTCCGCTACCAGGTCGCGGTATCGGTCCCCGACATCGACGACCCGGAGCTGCTGCAGCCGAAGAGGCTGTACGAGCGTCAGGGCAGGATCGACGAGTATGCCGCGCTGGTGGACCGGTTGAAATCCGAGCGCGTCGAGCGCCTGCAGGAGTTCCCGCAGCTGTCCGAGGACATCATCAAGGCGGTCGGCTAGCGTCCTGGGGCGTCGCCGCGCCGCCCCAGCAGCACGCCACCGACGAGCTGCACGAGCGCCAGGAACCCCGGCACCAGCACGTACCACCGGAACTCATATGCATCGTCGGTGAAGGCCCGGCCCTGCGTGTCCAGGGACAGGAAGATCGCGAACGCCCCCGCGACGGAGAGCCACAGCCCGACGCGACCAGTCACGTACAGCGCATACAGGACGTGATCGGCGACGTCCCTGCTGTCGAAGGGACGGCGGAGCCAGTACCAGCTCGAGCGCACCGCGAGCGCGACGAAGACGACGACCATCGAAATCTCGAACGCCTTCATCCGTCGCCCTCCCGTGAGCGATCCAGCGCGGCCACGACCTCGGCGTCCGTCGTCTGCGTGAAGTCCTGGTACCACTCTCCCACGGCGTGGAAGGACGGCGGTGTGTCGATCGCCCGCGCCTGGTCCGCCTCTCCGGCTAGGATCGCGAGGGTCGACGGGGCCGCCACGGGAACGGCAAGCATCACGTGGCCCGCCCCGGCCGACCGGCACCAACGAACGGCGGCCAGAGCCGTCGAACCCGTCGCCAGACCATCATCCACGATCACCACGGTCCGTCCGGAGACCTCCAAGGGGGGTCGGCCGCGGCGGTAGATGGCGGTGCGGCGGGCGATCTCCGCTTCCTCGGACGCCACGGTCTCCTTCAGGTAGTCGGGGTCCACGTGAAACCGATCCAGCAGGTCACGGTCCCAGACCCGCACCCCCGGAGCGAGCGCTCCGATCGCGAGCTCGGCGTTGTGCGGGGACCCGATCTTGCGGATCACGAGCACGTCCAGGGGCGATCGCAACGCCCGGGCGACGCCCGCGGCCACGATCACGCCCCCCCGGGGGATGCCCAGGACCACGGGATCACCGAGCCTCAGGTCGGCGAGCACGGCGCCCAGGCGCCGCCCCGCGTCGACCCGATCGCGGAACATGTGGTGCATGATGACAGCACCGGTCCACGCCCGGGACGCTGCGCCGACGCGCGTTGCTTCCGAGCGAGGGGCGGGTCTAGCATGGCTCCTCCGTTCCACCGCCCACTGCCAAGGGAGGACAGCGATGGTGCAGGCGTACATCCTCATCCAGACCGAGGTCGGAAAGGCTGCCCAGGTTGCCGACGAGGTCCGAGGGATCGGCGGTGTCACCGAGGCGGAGGACGTCACCGGCCCCTACGATGTGATCGCCCGAGCGGAGGCCACCACCGTCGACGAGCTCGGCAAGCTCGTCGTGGCTCGCATCCAGTCCGTCGAGGGCATCACCCGGACGCTCACCTGCCCGGTCGTCCACCTGTAGATCACGATCGTCCACCCGGAGAACCGCAGGTGGAAGCGGTCGTTCGCTCGATGCCCGCCCCACCGCCTATCCTGGCCAGCGTGATACGAAGCCACAGGAGCATGCGAGCACGCGCGGTGGCGGCGGCGTTCGCAGTGATCGCTGCGGGGCTCACCGTCGTTTCGTCCTCGGCCTCCGCTGCCGCGACGGGCGGGGGCGTGGACGGCAAGATGGCGGCTCTGGACCCGTCCACGTGCACCGTCAACGGGACGGACGCCGGTGAGACATTGAGCGGCACGCCCGACAGCGACGTGATCTGCGCGGGCGCAGGTGACGACACGATCGTGAACCTCGGCACCGGCGACGACGAGGTCCTGGGCGGCGACGGCTCGGACACCGTGAGCTACGCGGATGTGGGAATCCAAGTTGTCGCCGATCTGGGCGCCGGGTCCGCCGAGGCGGAGGGCACCGACACGATCGCGGAGGTGGAGAACCTCGTCGGCTCACCGCAGAACGACATCTTGCGGGGCAACGACGGGGACAACAGGATCGAGGGGGGATCCGGCGGTGACGATCTCTCGGGCGGGGCGGGCATCGACACCCTCACCTACGCCGGCGCGGCGGGGCCGGTGACGGCGGACCTTGGGACCGGCACCGCCACCGGCGACGGCCCGGACACCCTCAGCGGTTTCGAGAACGTGACGGGGTCGGCTGCGGGCGACGACCTGACGGGCGACGGCGGCCCCAACGTCCTCCGCGGGGTGGTGGGAAACGACCGGCTCGAGGGCGCCGCGGGCGGTGACAGCCTGGTGGGCGGCCTCGGTACCGATACCGTCTCGTACGCTGGCTCGTCGTCGGGGGTCACGGTGAACCTGCAGATGGGCACCGCCACCGGAGACGGAACCGACACGATCTTCGGGGTCGAGAACGTCATCGGGTCGGCCTTCGACGACCGGATCTCCACGGTGGCTCCGGGCAACGGACGGATCGTGTTCGACCGGAGCCTCGCGAGGCTATTCGAGGTGCTCACCGTCTCGCCCGACGGAACCGTCGTGAGGAAGGTCACCGACAACAGGGTTGACGACTACGACGGGGCCTGGTCGCCCACGGGACTTCGACTCGCGTTCGCGTCCAACCGGGCCGGCAACTACGAGCTGTACACGGCAGGCCCCACGGGCGCCCAGCAGAGGCGGATCACGAACAACCGTGCCTTCGACGGCATGCCGGCATGGTCACCGGACGGGCGGCGGATCGCCTTCGCATCCGGTCGCTCGGGGAACCTGGACGTCTGGGTGATGAACGCCGACGGCGGCGGCCTCCGGCGGCTCACCACCGACTCGCACGACGACCTCTTCCCGAGCTGGTCGCCCGACGGCACCCGGATCGTGTTCCAGAGCTGGCGGACGGGTACCGCGCAGATCTACGTGATGAACGCCAACGGATCGGCCGCCCACCCGATCACCAACACCGTGGCGCCGAACTTCGAGCCGAACTGGTCACCCGACGGGAGCAGGATCGTGTTCATGCGCCGGGTGGGCAACCAGGAGCTGTTCTCGATGGCTCCCGACGGAACCGGCGTGGTCAGGCTCACCAACGACACCGGCGAGGACTTCGATCCCGCCTGGTCGCCGGACAGCGCAAAGATCGTGTGGACCAGCAACCGTGCCGGGAACTACGACCTGTACACGATGGACGCCAACGGGACCAACGTGTCTCCCGTCACCTCTACCCCGGCCCTCGACGAGTTCCCCGATTGGCGCCGAACGTGCGCTCGGAGCGGCGTCAGCTCCGTGAACTGCAGCTCCCCGGCGGCAAACGCCATCGCCGGAGGGAACGGCGACGACGTGATCTTCGCGGGCCGTGGCACCGACACCGTGTACGGCGGGTTGGGGAACGACGTCCTGGTCGGCGGCGCGGGAGACGACCTTCTCCTGGGCCAGAACGGGAACGACCGTCTGTCCGGCGGCCCCGCGGCCGGCGACGACGTCCTGCAGGGAGCGACGGGGGCGGACTTCCTCGCCGCACTCGACGGCGAGAGGGGCGACCACCTGAACGGGGGGACCGGGGTCGACGGCTGCCTGTCCGATGCAGGCGACACGCGTCTCAGCTGTTGAGTTCGCGGGCCCCCGTCGACTTTCTGCGCTCCGCCTCGTGTCGCTCCACGGCCAGATCCAGCAGCCGTTCGATCAGCTCCGGGTAGGCCAGGCCGCTCGCCTCCCATAGTTTCGGGTACATCGAGATCGAGGTGAACCCCGGGATCGTGTTGATCTCGTTCAGCCACACGTCCCCGGGGTCGAGGCCGTCACCCTGCACGAAGAAGTCCACCCGCGCCATGCCCGCGCAGTCGATGGCGCGGAACGCCGCGACCGCCATGCGCTGGATCCGCTGCGCCACGTCGGGCTTCAGGTCCGCGGGGATCTGCAGACGAGCGCCGTCGACGTCCAGATACTTGGCCGTGTAATCGTAGAACTCGTGGCCGGTCGGGACGATCTCACCCACCACCGAGGCGACCGGGTCGTCGTTGCCGAGCACCGCGCATTCCACCTCGCGCGGTGTCGGCACAGCCCGCTCCATCACGGCCTTGCGCGCGTACCGGAACGCCTCCCTCAACC
>JALYMB010000325.1 GCA_030773935.1 Actinomycetota bacterium
CTCCGGCGTCGCCCAACGCCGCCAGGAGATCGAACGCCGGCCCCAGCTCCGAGACGCGGACCCGGCCCGGTGCGGATGCGTCCGGGCCGGGCCCGGGCCCCGTCATCCGCGGGTGCCCACGAGCAGCTGCGTCAGCCCGCCCGCGAGCTGATGCCGCTCGGCGTCGTGGAACCCGGACTCACGGAGCATCCGCATCATCTCGGTGGGCGGCGGCAGGTAGGCCATGGAACGGGGCAGGTAGCGGTAGGCACTGGCGTCGGACAGCAGCCCGCCGATCAGCGGCACGATCCTGCGGAAGTACACGGCGTTGCCGGCACGCAGCACCGGGTTGTCGGGTTCGCTCACGTCCAGGAGGGCCACACGCCCTCCCGGGCGAACCGCGCGCGCGAGCTCCGCGAACAACCCACCCAGCGACACCACGTTGCGCATCGCGAAGCCGCACGTGACGCCGTCGACGGTTGCGTCGCGGACGGGCAGGCACAGGATGTCGGTCTCCACGAGGGGTGCCTCGGTGCGTGCGGCCCTCAGCATGCCGTGCGAGAAGTCCATGCCGACGACCCGGTAGCCGGCGCCCTCCAGCTCGCGGCAGAGATCCCCCGTGCCGCACGCGAGATCCAACACCAGCGAGCGGCCGGGCAGCCGCAGCTCGCGCACCGCACGCCGGCGCCATCCCACGTCCATGCCGAACGTCATGACCCGGTTCACCAGGTCGTAGCGGGGCGAGATCGTGTCGAACAGGCCGCGCACCAGCCGGGCCTTCTCCTCACCCTGCGGCAGCGGCGCCCCGAGCTCGGTCACGCCTCCCCCTCCATCCGTCGCGCCTCGGCGCGCGTGGCTTCGACCTCGGCCGCCCCGCCCACCTTCCCGATGTGGGCCTCGGCGACCTCCAGCAGCACCCGTCGGAAGTGATGGGACACCAGCGTCGTCACCGCGGGCAGGAGCTCGCGGAACGCCGCGACGAGTTGCACGGCCGCGGCGTCATCGCCCGGCGAGCTGTCGCGGATCGGCTTGCGCACGTGATCGTCGAAGAGCTCGACCGCGCGCTCCGCCACGCCACGCATGGCGGCGTCGGTGTCCCGCGCCAGCGACAGCAGATCCCCCAGGGGCAGTCCGAACTCCAGCATCCGCAGGGCCACGCGGACGATCGCGATATCGCCTGCCGTGTAGCGGGTCTCTCCATCCACCTCCCGGCCCAAGCTGACGCCTTCACGCTCGACAGCCTGGATCAGCGAAGCCGGCACGCCGCTCTCCTGTGAGAACGCCTCGAGGCTGAGCAACCGCTGGCCGCCGGCAACCTCCCCCCGCGCGGCCGCCACCGCGGCGGCCAGATCCGCGTCGGCGGGCCCCAGCTCTCCCGTCACGACGCGTTTGATCGCGGCCAGGTTCAAGCCCTTGGACTGCAATCGACGGATCTCCCGGATCCGCCCGGCGTGGGCCGGTCCGTACCAGGCCACCCGTCCCTCCCTCTCGGGCGCCGGGAGGAGCCCCAGGGACTGGTAGTAGCGCACGGTGTCCACCGAGACGTCGCAGGCGCCCGCGAGCTGTTCCACGCGATACCTCACGACCTTCCACTCTACGAGTGTTCGCTCGAAGCTTCACGCTCACGTCCTCGCCGGACGCCGGCGGCGAACCGGCCTGCGAACCGGCGTACGATGCGCGCCGGATGGATGCCCCACCCGACCCGACGACACCCGGTCGGCGGCTCCCGCGCTCGTCGCGCCCGATCGGGCTCGGACTCGTGCTGCTGTGCCTGGGGGGCACGCTGATCCTCGGGGCCGTGGCCAAGGCTCACTGCGCCTCGGGCGACTGGTCCGACGGCCGGCAGTACCGGCTGCTGTGCTACTCGGACATCATCCCCCTGCTCACCACCGAGCAACTGGGTGGTGGTCGCCTGCCGCTCCTGCAGCCGTGTGCACCGTCCCCCGCCGCCAATTGCGACGAATACCCGGTCCTCACGATGTATCTCATGCGCATGGCCGGTTGGGTCTCCGATACCGATTACCGGACCTTCTTCGGCGCCAACGTGGCCCTGCTGTGGCTCTGCGCCGGCGTCGTCGCCGTCTGCCTGTACGCGGTGGCCGGTCCTCGCGCGCTGTACTTCGCGCTCTCGCCCACGTTGCTCGTGTACGGCATCGTGAACTGGGATCTTCTGGCGGTCGCGCTCGCCACCGCCGCCGTGCCGGCGTTCTTCCTGCGACGCGACGTGCTGGCCGGCGTGCTGTTGGGACTGGGGGCATCGGCGAAGTTCTATCCCGCGATGCTCGTGCTGCCCTTCATCCTGCAGCGGCTGCAGGATCGGGAGCCCGACCGGGCGATCCGGCTCGGGTGGGCGACCGCCGGAAGTTGGCTCGTCGTGAACGTGCCGTTCCTGATCGCGTCGCCCAGCGCCTGGCTCACCTTCTTCCGGTTCAACACCTCGCGGTGCGCGGAGTTCGACAGCCTGTGGTCGATCGGATGGCGGTACCTCGATCACGACGCCGCCGCTTCGTGCTCGAAGACGGGTCTGATCAACCTGGGCTCGTCGGTGACGTTCGTGCTGATCTTCGGCATCGTCTGGGCCGCGAAGATCAGCCGATGGCCCGACTTCCCACGATGGAGCCTCATGTTCCCTCTGGTGGTGGCCTTCCTGCTGACCAGCAAGGTGTACTCGCCGCAATACGGGTTGTGGCTGCTGCCCCTGTTCGCGCTGGCGCTTCCGAGCCTCCGGGCGTTCGTCGCGTTCTCGCTGGCGGATCTCGCGGTCTTCGTGACGAGGTTCTGGTGGTTCGGACATCTGGAAGGGCTGACGGGCGTGGAGCAGTGGATGTTCGAGCTCGCGGTCCTGATCCGAGCGGCCGTGCTGGTTTCGTGCCTCGTGCTGTGGGTCCTGCGTGAGCCTGAGGTCCTGCCGACGGGAGTACGTGCACCAGAGCTCGAAGCGGCGCCCCCGTGACCCGGGAGACGGAGCTTCGGCGAGGGCTGCGCTACTGCCTCTGGGTCTTCCTTGGCGTTCGCATCGCGGTCTCGCTGCTCTCGGTCGTGGGGATCGGATTGATCCCGCTGCACAAGGCCGGCGTCGACATCCCCGGGTGGCCTACCCCGGTGATCACGCCCGGCTGGCACAACGCGTTCGCGGCGCTGGAGCGCCAGGACGCGTTGTGGTTCTTCCGGATCGCCGACAGCGGCTACCACGCCGGCGACGAGGGCGCGGCGTTCTTCCCCCTGTATCCCCTGCTGGTTCGCGCCGTGTCCCTGCTCACGGGGGGCAGCATGCTCGCCGCCGGGATCCTCGTGTCCAATATCTCCTTCCTCGGTGCCCTTCTGGTGTTGCATTCGCTGACGGCTCTGGAGTTCTCCGAAGGTCACGCCCGCACCACCGTCCTGTTGGTCGCGATCTTCCCCACGTCGTTCTTCTTCCTGGCGCCCTACAGCGAATCGACGTTCCTGCTGCTGTCCGTCACGGCGTTCTGGTGTGCCCGGCGGGACCGGTGGGCGCTGGCCGCTCTCGCGGCCGCCCTGGCGGCGATGACCCGCAGCATCGGCATCGTGCTGGCGCCCGCACTCCTCGTGGAGGCGTTCCAGCAGCACCGGGAGGCAGGCGTGCCGTTGCTGCCGCGTGCCGCCGCGGCGGTGGCGACCCTGGTCGGCCCACTCCTCTACTTCCTGTACTGGATCGTCGCCTTCGACGATGGGCTGGCCCCGTTGCAGGCGCAGCGGACATGGCAGCGGGTGGCCACCTTTCCTCTGCGCACCCTGACCGACGGCCTGTGGGCCGCGTACACGTACGAGGGGGTATGGCTCATCGACGCCCTGGTGGTGGGGGTGGTGCTGGTCTGCGCGGTCATCTCGTGGTGGCGGCTGCGTCCGGGATACGCGGTCTATGCCGCGGCGAGCCTGCTGGTTCCGCTCGCCTATCCGTTCCCGAGCCGGCCTCTGCTGTCGGTCCCCCGGTTCGTGGCCGTGATCTTCCCGTCCTTCTGGATCCTGGCGGACCTCGCCGAGCGCAGGAGGCTGCCCCGCACGGCGCTGGTGGCTGCGTTCGCGGGAGGTCTGTCCCTCCTCACGGTGCTCTTCGTCAACTGGTACGACATCTTCTGACCGGCCTCCCTCCAAACCCACTAGGATTGGGGGCCAAGCCGAGCCGGGGGCTCGGGATGGCGGCCGGGATGCGGCCGGGTGCGGCGACAACGCGGGATGGAGGCAGCGTGACGATCAAGGTTGCGATCGCGGACGACCACTCCCTCGTGCGCCAGGGACTGCGGCGGTACCTGGAGATGGCCGACGGCATCGAGGTCGTGGGCGAGGCTGCCAACGGGCGTGAGCTCCTGACGCTCGTCGAGAAGACCGAGCCCGAGATCGCCCTCGTGGACATCCGTATGCCGGAGATGGACGGTCTCGAAGCCGCCCGCGAGCTCCGAGACAAGCACCCGAGCGTCGGCGTCATCATGCTGACCGCCTACGACGACCGGCAGTTCGTGGTGGAGGCCGTGCGCAGCGGTGCCCGTGGCTACGTCCTGAAGGCACGCGACGCCGAGCACCTGATCCAGACGGTGCGTCTCGTGGCGGGGGGCAACATGGTGATCGACCCACAGCTGGTCGTGGCCCTGGCCGAGGAGCTCTCCACCGCGAAGGAGCGGGACCGCCGGGCCGAGACCCTCACCGCGCGCGAGATCGAGGTTCTGCAGCTGCTGGCCTTCGGCCACACGAACCGCGACATCGCCGAGCGCCTCTACATCTCCCCCGACACCGTGAAGACCCACCTCGAGCACATCTTCGAGAAGCTCGG
>JALYMB010000326.1 GCA_030773935.1 Actinomycetota bacterium
GGGGTAGCGGCAGGCGCCGCGGCCCTCGACGTCGCCGGCCCACCGAGCGAGTCGTACCAGCACGTCGGCGCTCACCGTTCCCAGGCGCAGCCCGTCGGTCGCGGTCGCGATCGCGGCGAGCCCGTGCACGCACGGACCGCACTGGCCCGCCGTCTGGTCCGCAAGCCACCGCATCACGGCCGCCGTCTCGTGAATCCCGCAGGAGGACGACGGGAGCGCCACAATCGCGCCGCAGCCGAGGATGCCACCCACCGCGGCCATCCCTTCGCGGTCGAGCGTCGCGCGTCCAGCCTGCTCGCCCGTCAGCCACGTCCCCGCGTACCCACCCACCAGCACCGCGCCGATCTCCCCGGTGGCACCGCCCGCCGCGCGGATCAGCTCGGGGAGCGGCCACCCAGTGGCGACCTCGTACACGCCCGGCTTCGCCACGGCGCCGGAGAGCGAGACGAGGATCGTCCCGGGGGCGTCGGCATGCCCAACCTCGCGGAACCGGTCGGGGCCCATCTGATGGATGAACGCGAGGTGCGCGAGCGTCTCGACGTTCGAGACGAGCGTCGGCCGGCCGCCCACGCCGCGTTCGAACGGCCGCGATGAACCCTGGGGTGGGATCGCGCGGCCGCGGTTGATCAGGTTCACGAGGGCCCGTTCCTCCCCCGCGAGGTACAGCGGAGGCACATCCACGAGGCGCACTCGTGCCGTCCACGGCTCCGTCTCGTAGCGCTCGTCGAGCGCGCGTTCGATCGCCTGGCGGGCATGCCCGGCACCCAGCTTCACGCCGACGATCACCTGGTCCGCGCCGACGGCGGCGGCCGCCAGGAGCGCGCCGTCCAACACCAGGTGCGGCGCCCTGGCCATGAGCAGTGCGTCCTTCGCGCTGGCGGGCTCGCCCTCGCTGCCGTTCGCGAGCACGATTGGGCGACGGCGCCCGCCCGCCACCGCGCGAAGCTTGATCGCGGTCGGGAACTCCGCGCCACCGCGGCCTTGGAGACCCGCTCGCTCGACGGCCGCGATCAGCGCCTCGTCAGGTCGCCGGCGCACGGGAGGTGTGGACTCGAACCGGGTTCGATGCTCGTCGAGCGTCGTCCAGGTTCCCGGCGCCGCCAGCGCGGACGTGAGCCGGTCGATCCTGGACACGATGACTCGGGACGGCGGCGGCGGCAGGAGCTCCGGCACGGTCACGCCTGCGCCGATCCTGTCGCGAGCGCCTGGATCGCTACCTGCGCCGCGGTCTGCCCGGTCGGCGAGATCTGGAGTGCGAGCGTAAGCGCGATCCGATCGCCTTGTCCGTCGGAGAGGTCCGCTGAGATGTTCCCGCCGGAGAGTCCGGTTACCGCCCCCCGGTAGGCGGCGGCGCCTCCGGGCGGCGTAAGCACCACCGACCCGTCGCTCATCGAGATCCCCTCGGGGATCTGCTGACCGTTCAGGACGACCCGGAACCCCAGCGGGGGCGATCCTTGCGTCCGCAGCGACACCACGACCTGGGCACGACCGCCCGTGAGCTGGTGCCGCTGCGTGGTCCCCTGGCCGGACGCTCGCGAGGGCAGCACGATCGGCGCCCGGACGGTCGCGATCGTCGAGGGCGCTGCCGAGCTCGTGTGAGCGAGCAGCTGACGCGGCGTGCCGGAGCGAGCGGCCCAGCCCGGCTGGAGGGGTCCTGCTACGAGCCACGCGCCCAGCACGACCGGCACCGAGACCACGCCGAGCGCCATGCTGAGACGGGCGGGCGTCCACCTCGGCCACCCGACCGCGACGCGCCACACCGCCGCCGCGACGACAGCGCCCACGGAGGTGACGACGAGTGCGAGCATCCACAGCTGGTTCGAGTCGCTCCCGATCCCGAGCCCGTGGAAAACGGCGACTCCCCACAGCGCGTAGGAGGTCCAGTGGACCGCGCGCCAGGCACGATACCCCAGGCGCGCGCGGATCAGGCTGGTCACCGCGACTGCGATCAACAGGTCGAACGCGACCGCACCGAGGCCGAGCCAGAGCGGCCGGTACGCCGAACGGAACGGCACCACGGCATCGATCCATCGGATCGGCGCGAACCCGTCGATGACTGCGGTCGCGATGTGGATCACGATGAACACAACAGAGAGCAGCGAGAGGTTGCGGTGGACCCGTTGCACGACGAACCTCGGCGTCAGCGCGGGGCTCCACCGGACCACGTTCACGATGCCGAGCACCGTCACGGCCGTGAGCAGGATGAGCGAGACGGTTCCCGTCCCGCGCGTCAAGTACCAGAG
>JALYMB010000327.1 GCA_030773935.1 Actinomycetota bacterium
GCGCGAAGGCGTCCTCGACGGCCGCGCGAACCGACGGCGGCACGCCGATCGCGACGAACAGTCGACGGGCGCGGCCGGACGGCACCGGGCCCCTTCGGCCCGGCATCAGGCGAGGCGTTCGGACACCGGGAGCTCCCGGCCTTCGAGGTACCGCCGCACCAGGTCCAGCGCCGCCTGCTCGGCCCAGCGGCGCACCTGCTCACGTTCGCCCTTCGACACGTACCCGAGCGCGTGGTGCACCTCCGCGGTATCGAGGCCGATCCACACGGTGCCGGGCTCGGCGCCGTCGTGCGGTTGCGGACCGGCGGCGCCGGTGAGAGACACGGCCACATCCACACCGAAGAGTCGGCGCACCCCGGTGGCCATCTCGCGCGCGCACGCCTCGCTCACCACACCGGGACCCTCCAGCGTCTCGCGGGTCACCCCGAGCACCCGCTGCTTGGCCTCGGCGGTGTAGGTGACGGCGGCTCCCACGAACGTCCGCGACGACCCCGGCACCCGGCTCATGCGTTCAGCCACGCCACCACCGGTCAACGACTCCGCACAGGCGAACCGGAGCGCCTGCTCCCGGAGCAGCCGGGCCACGGCTCCCTCCAGCGATTCGTCGCGCGTGGTGAAGACCGAGTCTCCGAGCCGCCGCACGACCTCGTCGGCGATCGGCGCGATGATGCCCTCCGCCTCCTCCTCGGTGGAGGCCTTCGCCGTCAGGCGCACCTTCACCTCGCCCAGCGACGCCAGGTAGGCGATCGTGGGGTTCGTCACGGTCGTGAACAGATCTCGCAGGATCTCCGCCACGCGTGACTCCCCGATACCCGCGCACCGCACCGTGCGGGACACCAGGACGGCCGGACCCGCCAGCCCCGCCAATTCCGGGAGCACGGTGTTCCGCATCATCTCCACCATCTCAGCCGGCACGCCGGGCATCGAGTAGATCCGTCCGCCGTTGGCGAACTCAGCGATCAGGCCGGGGGCCGTGCCCTGGATCGGCACGATGTAGCGGCAGCTCTCCGGAACGTCCGCCTGGCGCAGATTGCTCTTGGGCATGCCGCCGCGCCCGAAGCGATCGAACTTGGAACGCAGGAGCTGCTCGATCTCCCGGTGTCGCCGCATCGGAACGCCGAGCATGGCGGCCAAGGCATCGCGGGTGATGTCGTCCTCGGTGGGACCCAATCCCCCCGTCACCAGCACCACGTCCGCCCGTTCGATGCCGAGGGTCAGGGCCTCGACGATGCGATCGAGGTTGTCGCCCACGACCTGGTGGTGCAGAACGTCGATGCCGATCGCCGCCAGCTCCTGCGACATCCACCGGGCGTTCGTGTTCGCGATCTGCCCGAGCAGCAGCTCGGTGCCGACGCCGACGAGCTCCGCTCTCATGCGGTCCCTCCGCTGCGAGGGATCACGGGCCGGGCGATGACGTCGTCTCCTCCGTCTCGAAGCTGAAGCTGCCCTCCCACGGCGAGCCAGGGGTCCCCGGCGAACCCTTGTCCACACCGCTGACCGAGAGGCGCACGGTCCCTCCGTCGGCGATCCGCACCACGAGCGACGTCGTGGCCTCGAACGACTGGGCCTCGCCCTGCGCGAGTGACAGTGTCTGCGGCGCGCCGGCATCCACGGTGACCGTCACCTCGGCCCCGTCGCTGTTGGCGACCAGGTCGGCTGTGATGCGGCGATCGAGTTCGGGTTGTTGCGCCTGGGTGGGCAGCGCGGCGGGCTCCGGAGACGACCGTTGACGGGACAGGACGCCCAGCACGACCGCGAGTACAAGGAGCGTCACGGCGCCGAGCAGGATGAGACGCTGGTTGTCGCGGAACCGGGAGGCGGTCATGACCCTCTGGACGGTTCCCATCGGCGAGGACGGCCTGAGGGGCGGAGCGGGCTCCCGGGCGTGGCGTGCGTACAGCAGAACGACCTTGTCCGGGTTCAACCCCAGGTACTGGGCATACGAGCGGAGGGAGCCCCGCACGTAGACGTCGCCCATCAGCTGGTCGAAGTCCTCGTTCTCGAGCGCCGCGATGAGGTCGGGACGGATGCGGATATCGCGGGCGGCCTCGTCCAGCGTGAGGCCCCGCTTCGTCCTCGCCTTCCTGAGGGCGTCACCGACCCCGATCACGTCCTGCACTGCATCACACCTCCGGCCTTGGATGCGGGGAAGGATAGCCGCCAGCGGTCCGGGACGGCCCGGTGGGTAGACTCCGCGCATGACCGAGCCCGGCACGCTCACCGTGATGGTGGAGATCCCCAAGGGCTCCCGCAACAAATATGAGCTGGACCACGAGACGGGTCAGATCATGTTGGATCGCATGCTCTTCACGTCGATGCAGTATCCGGCCGACTACGGGTTCATCGACGGCACGCTCGGAGGCGACGGCGATCCGCTGGATGCCCTCGTGTTCGTCGGCGAACCCACGTTCCCGGGCTGCCGGATCCGCGTTCGCGCCGTCGGGATGTTCCGCATGACCGATGAGAAGGGGCCGGACGAGAAGATCCTGTGCGTGCCTCTCCGCGACCCGATGTGGTCGCACGTGGAGCGCCTGGGAGACCTCAACGAGAACCTGCTGAACGAGATCGAGCACTTCTTCCAGGTCTACAAGCAGCTCGAGCACAAACCCGTGGGGACGGAGGGGTTCGCCGATCGGGAGGACGCGATGCGCGTGGTGGCCGAGGCCTTCGCGCGCGCACAGCCGTGAGCCGGTGCGCGAGGCTCGGCGCGCGACCTAGGCCCAAGTCCCTACCTCGACGTCACCCAAGGGACGGCTGTGCCCGCGGTGGCGGGCGGATACAGTCCTTCACATGACCCCTGATCTCGAGCCATCCTTCTCCAACCCCTTCGCCGCCGCCGCCCCGCGGCCGACGATCATGGGTGTGCTCGCCGAGGGACCGGTGCGGTTCCTGCAGGTGGCGGGGGATCTCGACGACGGGAGCTGGGGCGTGGCCGGGACGTTCTGGCTCTCGATGAACGGCGAGCGAGGCGGGTTCGTGGTGAGTCCGCAGGCATTGTGGACCGGGAGCGAGATGGCGCGGAGCTATCGCGGGGCCCGGGAGCGTGGCTGGACCCCTGAGCAGATCTACCGGTACTGGCAGGGACAGGTCGGGATGGCCGGACGCGTCATGATCGACCCCCAGCAGCACGCGGATTCCCTGCTGCAGATCCACAAGCGCATGGGCGCTCTGTAGCCGATCCCACGAGCCAGGGAACGCTGTTCCGGAGATCACGTCCCCGCCCGGCTTCAGGCGGAGCGGCGCTCCTCCCACTCCTCGATCGTGATGAGGACGTCCCGGGCCTTCGATCCCAGGCTCGGCCCGACGACGCCGCGTTCCTCCAGGAGATCCATCAGCCTGCCCGCGCGGGCGAACCCCACCTTCAGCTTGCGTTGCAGCATGCTGGTGGACCCGAGCTGCGAGCGGATCACGAGCTCGGCGGCCTGGTTCAGCAGGTCATCGTCGTCGCCCGCACCGCCGGAGGCGGCGAGCTCCGCGTCCGTGGGGGGCAGGCCCAAGCCCTCGACGGTGGTCTCATAGACGACCTGGCGCTGCTCACGGATGAACCCGCTGATCTCGTGGATCTCCGACTCCGTGACCCAGGCGCCCTGGAGCCGTACCGGCTTGGACGCATTTGCCGGGGCGAACAACATGTCGCCATGGCCCACGAGCTTCTCCGCGCCGTTCTGATCCAGGACGACCCGGGAGTCGGCCTGGCTCGAGGTCATCAAGGCGATCCGGCTGGGGATGTTGGCCTTGATGAGACCGGTCACCACGTCGACGCTCGGACGCTGCGTGGCCACCACCAGATGGATGCCCACGGCCCGTGCCATCTGGGCGATCCGGCAGATCGCGTCCTCCACGGCGCGCGGCGCCACCATCATCAGGTCGGCGAGCTCGTCGATTACCACCACGATGAAGGGCATGTGTTGGTAGCGATCCTCGTGGCCCACGGGCAGGCGAAGCGTGCCGTCGCGCAACCCCTCCTCATATCCGTCGATGTCGCGGACGCCGACCGTGGCGAGCGTCTCGTAGCGCATCT
Source organism: Actinomycetota bacterium (assembly GCA_030773935.1). Classification (GTDB taxonomy): domain Bacteria; phylum Actinomycetota; class UBA4738; order UBA4738; family HRBIN12; genus JALYMB01. Next base: position 4,022 of record JALYMB010000327.1, read on the forward strand.
CCATCTCCCGCACGATCCACTGAAGGGCCTCGGTGGCGCGCTTGGGGTGCACGATCACCGGCGTCAGGAGGTGCGGCACCTCCGCGAAGTGGCTCAGCTCCACACGCTTGGGATCGACCAGCACCAGGCGGACATCGTCGGGCGTGGCGCGCATCAGGATCGAGGTGACGAAGCTGTTCACGAGGCTCGATTTGCCGGCGCCCGTCGCTCCGGCGATCAGCACGTGGGGCATCGTTGCCAGGTTCACCATCTGCGCCCGGCCGTGTACGTCCTTGCCCAGCGCCACCGTGAGGGGGTGGGTGGCCTCCCTCGCGGCCTTCGAGCGGAGGATGTCACCGAGCATCACGAAGTCGCGATGTTTGTTGGGGACCTCGATGCCGATCGCCGACTTCCCCGGGATCGGAGCGATGATGCGCACGTCGGGTGTGGCGAGCGCGTACGCGATGTCGCTGGACAGGCTCAGCACCTTCTGCACCTTCGTTCCGGCCGCCACCTCCACCTCGTACATGGTGACCGTGGGTCCTCGGTGGGCGCCGGTCACTCGGGCGGCGACCCCGAACGTCACCAGGGTGCGTTCCAGCGCCTGCATCACCTCGTCCTCGGCGCGGCCATCAGCGGTGGAGGGCGGCGCCGTGCGCAGCAGGTCGATCGGCGGCAGTCGGTAGTTCCCTGCGCGGATCGACCTGCGTCGGTTGGGCCGGGCGGCGGAGCTCCGATCGCTCTCATCGTGGAACAGATGGCTGCTCGCATCCTCGGCATCATCGGCGTCGTCGACCTCCAGGCCGATCTGCGGGATGTCGGGGAGCACGATCATCGGATCGTCGTCGGGAAGGTCGTCGAAGCCGAGCGCCTCGCGGATCGAACGGCGGCGGCGAGGCTCACGCTCGTCGTCGAACTCGATGGTGCGCTCCGGATGTCGGCGCACGATCCCGACCGGGTCTCGTTCGTCGCGGGACGCTCGGAACTCGCCCATCCGTTCGATCACCGCGGCGATCGGCGTGCCCGTGAAGATCAGGGAGCCAAGCGCGGTGAGGCCCAGGCACACGACGAACGCACCGTATGAGGAGAGTCCGCGCGACAGCGGCCACGCGACCAGCGCCCCGACGAGTCCTGCGGCGTCGTGGACACCTGAGTAGCCGGATGTCGGACTCGGATGCCCGCGGAACAACGAGAGGAGGCCGAGCAGCCCCGCCACCAACAGGGTGAACCCGATGAAGATGCGAACGCGATCGTCGCGGGCCACGTCGCGCAGGAGCACGATCCCCCACCACGCCCCGACGAGCGGGAACAGGACGGCCGCCGCGCCGAAGGAGCCGTGCAGGAGCCAGGCGAGAGCCCGGCCCGCCGGACCTGCCGCCTCCACCCACACCGACAGGACCGCGAGTCCCGCGAGCACGACCAAGCCGATGCCGAGGGCATCCCGCGCCCACGGCGAGAGGATCTGTCTCGTGGTCGTTCTGGGCGCCGGTCGCTTCTTCGCAGCCGGCCTCCGCGACGCGCTGCGGCGCCGCTTCGGGGAAGTCTTCGTCGCCACCTACACCTCCATGATGACCGGCAGGATCACCGGCTTCCGCTGGGTGACCTCGTAGAAGTAGCGACCGAGGACCCTGCGGATGTTCTGTTGCAGCTGGCTCGGGTCGGTCACATGGGCTTCCGAGCTCTCTCCGATGGACAGCATGACGCGTTTCCGGGCCTCTTCAAGGATGTCGCCGGAGGTCTCGTCGTACACGAACCCGCGGTTCACCACGTCCGGCCCGGCAACGATCTCTCCGGTGTGGGCGTCCACGGTCACCACGACGACGACCACGCCGTCACCCGCGAGCTTGCGGCGGTCCCGCAGGACCTCGCCACCGACGTCACCGATGCCCAGACCGTCCACGAAGGTCATGCCGGCCTGGACGCGGTCGGCCTTGCGGACCCGCTCGTCCACGTCCACCACGTCACCGTCCTCGCAGATGATCACGTGATCGGTGGGGATGCCGACCTCCACCGCCAGTCGTGCGTGGTGCTGCAGGTGCCGTCGCTCGCCGTGGACCGGGATGAACCACCGGGGTCGGACCAGGGAGAGCATCAACCGCAGCTCCTCCTGCCCCGCGTGGCCGCTGGCGTGCACCGGGTCGGCCGGCATGTGGAACACGTTCGCCCCGGTTCGATACAGGGCATCGACCACCCGGTGGATCGCGGGCTCGTTGCCGGGGATGAGGCTCGAGGACAGGACCACCGTGTCGCCCTCCGCGATCGTCACGAACTTGTGCGAACGGCCGGCCATCAGCGACAGAGCGCTGTACGGCTCGCCCTGGGAGCCCGTGCAGATCACGACGACGTGGCCGGGGTCGAGCTTGTCCACATCCTCGATCAACACCAGGTCCTGATCGGGCACGTGCAGCAACCCGAGCGACCGCGCGGCGTTGACGGAGTTGTGCATCGAGCGGCCCAGGAACGCCACCACACGTTCGTTCCCTCGGGCGGCGTCCACGATCTGCTGGATGCGGTGGATGTGGCTGGAGAAACAGGCGGCCACGACGATACCGGGGGCCTGCTGGATGATGCGGTGCAGCACGGGGCCGACGCTCCGCTCGCTGGATGTGTAACCGGCCTCCTCCGCGTTCGTGGAGTCCGACAGCAGCAGGTGCACGCCCGTGCCGCTCGCCTCCTCCGCGAACCCGTGGAGATCGGTCGGACGGCCGTCCAGCGGTGTCTGGTCGATCTTGAAGTCGCCGGTATGCAAGATCGTGCCGAACGGCGTGTCGACGGCCACCGCCATCCCGTCGGGGATCGAGTGCGTGACACGCAGGAACCGCATCGAGAACGGCCCGACGCTCGCGGCTTCCCCCGGGACGACCGTCCGGAGCTCACATCGATCCAGCACCTGATGCTCCTCGAGCTTTCCCCTCAGCAGCGCCAGCGTGAACGCCGTGCCGTAGACGGGGATGTCCCGCAGCTCGCGCAGGAGATAGGGCAGGGCGCCGATGTGGTCCTCGTGGCCGTGGGTGAGCACCACTGCCTCGACACGATCGACGTTGTCACGGATGTAGTCGAAGTTCGGCAGGACGAGGTCGATACCCAGCATGTCCCCGTTCGGGAACGACAGACCGACATCGACGATGAGGATGCGATCGTCGAGCTCCAAGCAGGCCATGTTGCGGCCCACCTCGCCGACCCCACCGAGGAAGACGACGCGGCAGCGGGTGTCAGAGGAGACCGGCGTCCTCCAATGCCTTCCGGACCCGGTCGCGCTCCTCGGATGTGGCGGGGACCAGGGGCAGACGCGGGACGCCTGCCGGCCGGCCCACCAGCTCCAGGGCTGCCTTCAGCGGGATCGGGTTGCTGGTGACGAACAGCGCGTTGAACAGCGGGCTGAGCGACTCGTGGATCTTGCGGGCGGCCGCCACGTCGCCGGTCTCGATCAGTTCGATCATCTGGCGTATCTGAGGACCCACCAGATGTGAGGCGACCGAGATCACGCCGACGGCACCCAGACACACGTAGCCGAACGTGGCCCAGTCGTCGCCGGAGTACACCTGGAAGTCGGGAGCCTCCGACATGAGACGGGAGATGCCCTGGAAGTCGCCGGTGGAGTCCTTCACCGCGACGATGTTGGCCTTCTTCGAGAGCGTGAGCAGCGTATCGTGCTCGATCCTGGTCGCGGTGCGTCCCGGGATGTTGTACGCGATGATCGGCAACTCGGTGGCGTCGGCGATCCGCTCGAAGTGCGCGACCAGACCGCGCTGCGGCGGCTTGTTGTAGTAGGGCGTGACGACAAGGAGGCCGTCCGCGCCCGCGTCCTCGGCCGCCTGGGTCAACTCGAGCGTCTCGGCCGTGCTGTACGTGCCGGTCCCGCAGATCAGGTGCCCGCGACCCCGCACCGCCTCGCCCACGGCACGGAACAGCTCGGCCTTCTCCTTGTACGTGAGGGTCGGCGACTCACCGGTCGACCCCGCGACGACCACGGCATCGGAGCCCTGATCCAGCAGATACGAGGCGAGCTCTTGCGCGCCGTCGTAGTCCACGGCGTGATCGCCGCGGAACGGCGTCACCATCGCCGTGATCACCGAACCGAACCTGCCGGTCATGCTCGCACCTCCTTGGCGGTGGGGCCGCGTGCCTGTGCCCGCTGGGACGGGTGGCATTGGCCTATCCTAGCCGCCGATGCCCCGCATCTACACCAGGACCGGCGACGACGGAACCACCGGCCTGCTCTACGGTGGCCGCGTGCCCAAGGACGACCCGGCCACCGAGGCCTACGGCACCACCGACGAGGCCGTGGCGGTGCTGGGGCTCGCCAGGTCGCTGTGCGACGACGAGACCCTCACCGCCGACCTGCTCACCCTGCAGCGGGAGCTCTTCGTGGTCGGCGCGGACCTCGCCACGAACCCCCGCGAGCGCAAGAAGCTGCAGGAGAGGGTTTCCCTGGTGACCGAGGACATGGTGCGCCGGCTCGAGGGGCGTATCGACGACCTCGTCGCCCAGCGCCCCCTGCCCGAGGTCTTCATCGTCCCGGGCGCGAACCCTGCGAGCGCGGCCCTCGACGTCGCGCGCAGCGTGATCCGTCGCGCCGAGCGTCAGGTGGTGTCGCTGGAACGCGAGCCGATGCGCCAGGTGAATCCCGAGGTGCGTCGCTACCTCAACCGTCTGAGCGACCTGATCTTCGTCCTGGCCCGGTGGCAGGCCGGCGAGAGCGAGCCAGCGAGCCGCTGAGGCTACCCAGGGGCGAAGGCCCCGTAGTTGTCGCTACCGAACAACAGGATCACCAGACCAAGGGATTTCGCCGTGACCTCCGGTGGGAACTGCACCTGAAAGGTGGCCTGCCCGCCGTCGGGTACCGGCTGCGGGTCCAGCACCTTGCCGTCGATGTGCTTGCCGGTGAGCCCGTCCAGCACGTAGAGGTCCGGTTTCCCCAGCGCGTAGCCGCTGCCGTTGTCGACCTCCATGGTGCCGGTGTTGCCGTCCAGCTTGAGGCCCACCTGGAGACCGGCGTTCTGATAGCGGAAGCTGCCGGGTGTGAACACGGGAGGTGTCGTCTCGACGGACGTCGCGGGATGGCTCTGCGTGTCGCTGGGCTGGGGCCCGCCGTCGCCGGTACACGCACCGCCCAGCGCCGCCAGCAGGGCCACAGGCGCGACGAACCGACGTAGGGTGCTCATGGAGGCGGCATCATACGCGAACGACCGTGGAAAGGAGCCGGCTGCCAGAGATGAAGACGCTGGAGCTTCGCCGCCACGCACGCCGCGATCCGACCGCCGACCGGCTCTC
>JALYMB010000328.1 GCA_030773935.1 Actinomycetota bacterium
GTTGGCCAGGTACTCGCGCGCCTGGTCGGTGAGCGTCAGCGTGAGCTTCCGTTCGGCCAGCCGCTCGCGCAGCGACCGGAGCTGGATGTCCACGATCATCGCGATCTGGTCGCGCGACAGCGGCTCGAACACCAGGATCTCGTCGACGCGGTTCACGAACTCCGGGCGGAAGTACTGCCGCACGTCCTCGAGCACCTCGGCCTTGCGCTTCTCGGCCGACAGCGAGGAGTCGCTGAACACCGTCGAGCCCAGGTTCGAGGTCATGATCACGATCGTGTTGCGGAAGTCGACGGTGCGCCCCTGGCCGTCGGTGAGCCTTCCGTCGTCCAACAGCTGCAGCAGGATGTTGAAGACATCGGCGTGCGCCTTCTCCATCTCGTCCAGCAGGAGCACGCTGTACGGACGTCGGCGGACGGCCTCGGTCAGCTGGCCGCCCTCCTCGTAGCCCACGTAGCCGGGCGGTGCGCCGACCAGCCGCGACACCGCGTGCCGCTCCTGGTACTCGCTCATGTCGATCCGCACCATGGCGTGCTCGTCGTCGAACAGGAACTCGGCCAACGCCCGCGCGAGCTCGGTCTTGCCGACGCCCGTTGGCCCCAGGAACAGGAACGAGCCGATCGGGCGGTTCGGGTCGGAGATCCCCGCCCGGGAACGCCGGATCGCGTTCGCAACGGCCTGCACGGGCTCGTCCTGGCCGACCACGCGTTCGTGCAGGGCCTCCTCCAGGTGGACGAGCTTGGACATCTCGCCCTCCATGAGACGGCTGACCGGGATGCCGGTCCAGCGGCTCACGACCTCCGCGATGTCCTCCTCGCCGACCTCCTCCTTCAGCATCTTCCGGTCCTGCTGGATCTCGGCGAGGGCGGTGTTCTCCGCCTCGATCTGCTTCTCCAGCGCGACCAGCGTGCCGAACCGGAGCTCGGCGGCACGTTCCAGCTCGCCGTCGCGCTCCGCCCGCTCGAACTCGCTGCGCGCCGCCTCGGCCTGCGCCTTCAGATCACGGATCCGATCGATGTGCTCCTTCTCCTGCCGCCAGTGGGCCTGCATGGCCGACGACTGCTCCTGGAGGTCGGCCAGCTCGCGCTCCAGGCGTTCGAGGCGCTCCTTGGAGACCTCGTCGGTCTCCTTCTTCAGCGCGGCGCGTTCGATCTCGAGCTGCTTGATCCGGCGTTCCACCTCGTCGATCTCGGTCGGCATGGAATCGATCTCGATCCGCAGCCGGCTCGCGGCCTCGTCGATCAGGTCGATCGCCTTGTCGGGCAGGAAGCGCCCGCTCACGTAGCGGTCGGACAGCACGGCGGCCGCCACCAGCGCAGGATCCTTGATCCGCACGCCGTGGTGGACCTCGTAGCGCTCCTTCAGCCCGCGCAGGATCGCGATCGTGTCCTCGACGCTCGGCTGCTCCACCAGCACCGGCTGGAACCGGCGCTCGAGAGCGGGGTCCTTCTCGATGTGCTTGCGGTACTCGTCCAGCGTGGTGGCGCCGATCGCGCGGAGCTCGCCGCGGGCGAGCATGGGCTTCAGCATGTTGCCGGCATCCATCGCACCTTCCGCCGCGCCGGCGCCCACGATCGTGTGGAGCTCGTCGATGAACGTGATGATCTCGCCCTCGGAGTCGGCGATCTCCTGCAGCACGGCTTTGAGCCGCTCCTCGAACTCCCCGCGGTACTTCGAGCCCGCGACCATGGAGCCGAGATCCAGCGCGATCACGCGCTTGTGTTTGAGGCTCTCGGGAACATCGCCCGCGACGATGCGCTGCGCGAGTCCCTCGACGATCGCCGTTTTGCCGACGCCGGGCTCTCCGATCAGCACCGGGTTGTTCTTCGTTCGGCGCGCCAGGACCTGCATCGTGCGCCGGACCTCCTCGTCCCTGCCGATCACGGGGTCGAGCTTGCCCTGACGGGCCTGTTCGGTGAGGTCGCGACCGTACTTCTCCAGCGACTGGTACTTGTCCTCCGGGTTCTCATCGGTGACCCGCTGGCGGCCACGGACCTCGGCGAGCGCGCCCAGCACGGCGTCGCGCGTCAGCCCGGCCTCCTGCAGGATCCGGCTGGCGGGGGTGGAGCCGTCCAGCATGGCCAGCAGCAGGTGCTCGGTGGAGATGTACTCGTCGGTGAGCTGCTCCGCCTCGCGCCCGGCGGCGTCCAACAGGCGGCCGGCCGCCGCGCCGAGGCGGACCTCGGCGCCCTGCGCGTACACCTTGGGAACGGCCTCCAGCGCCTCGTCGACTCGATCGCGCACCGTCTTCGGCGTCACGCCCAGGTGATGCAGGAGCGGATACACCACCCCTTCGGGGTCCGAGAGGAGCGAGAACAGCACGTGCTCGGGTTCGATCGTCTGGTGGTTGCGAGCGAGCGCCTGCTGCTGGGCACCCTCCAGGGCGGCGCGTGACTTCAAGGTCAGCTTGTTCAGATCCATCGGGCCCTCATCTCTCGTCGGCGGGTTCCGGTGTCCTGTGCACCACCTTCGTACCGTCACGGCCGGGATCGGCGCGTGACGGGATCATCGCTGCGTCTCCCACGGCGGCAGCAACACGCTGCGCAGCGGCAGGATCTGCGCGCCCGGCTCGCGCGCGAGCCCGCCGGCGCGCGCGACGCGGCGATGCCGGCGCACCTCGAGCTCGAGCTCGGCGACGCGTGCTCGCATCGTCTCGATCTCGTCCTGCATCGCGATGATCATCTTCACCCCGGCCAGGTTGATGCCGGCCACCTGCGTGAGGTCCTGGATCCGCAGCAGTTGTTCGATGTCGCGCTGGGAGTAGCGACGCGTGTTGCCCGACGTCCGCTTCGGCTGCAGCAGACCCTTGCGTTCGTAGATCCGAAGCGTCTGCGGGTGTACGCCCGCCATCTCGGCGGCCACGCTGATCACGTACACCGCACGCTCCTCGTGCCGGCCTTCGTCCATCGTCTATGCCTCCACGTTCAGATGCGACCGGGGGTTCTTCGTCGAATCCTGCAACTGCCGGAGCAGCTCCTTCTCCTCCTTGGACAGCTTGCCCGGCACGTCGACCTTCACGGTCGCGAGCAGATCCCCATGGCCGCCCTTCTTCGGGGCACCCTTGCCACGGAGCCGGAAGGTCTTGCCGTCCGGCGTGCCGGCCGGGACCTTCAGCTTCACCGGCCCGTTCAAGGTGGGCACGGCGATCTGGGCACCGAGGGCCGCCTCCGGATAGGTGACGGGGAGGTCCAGCGTCAGGTCGTCGCCCCTGCGACCGAACACGGGGTGCTCGCCCACCTGCACCTTCACGTACAGGTCGCCGGCGGGCGCGCCGGGCTGACCAGGCTCGCCCCGGCCCGCGAGCTTGATCCGTGCACCGTCCTTCACGCCGGCCGGGATCTTCACGGTGAACCTTCGCGTGCGCCGCTCCGTTCCCGTCCCATGGCACGTGGGGCACGGGTGCTCCACGATCCGTCCGCTGCCGTGGCACTGCGGGCAGGGCTGCGCCATCTGGAAGAATCCCTGGTTCACACTCACCGTGCCCGCACCGTCACAGCGCGGGCAGGTGATCGGCTGCGTCCCCGGCGCCGCCCCGCTGCCGTGACACGTGCGGCACGTGGACGGGCCCGTGATCCTCACCGGCACGGTGGTGCCCGCCATGGCCTCGTCGAAGGACACCTTGACCGTCGTCTCCAGGTCGGCGCCGCGCTGCGGACGCTGTTGGACACGCCCACTGCGCGCACCACCGGCGCCGCCCCTGCCGCTGCCGCCGAACATCCCGCCCAACAGATCGCTGAGATCCCCGACGTCGACCTGCTCGTAGCGCACGTTCCCCGCGCCACCGGGCCAGCCGCCCGGTCCGCCGCCCCCGCCCGGGAACCCGCCTGCGCCGAATCCGGATGCGCCCATCTCGCGCACCGCGTCGTAGCTCTTGCGCCTCTCCTCGTCGCCGAGCACGTCGTAGGCGGCGGAGATCTCCTTGAAGCGCTCCTCCGCCTCTGCGTTGCCGGCGTTCGCGTCGGGGTGGTGCTTCTGCGCGAGCTTGCGGTAGGCCTTCTTGATCTCGGCGGCGGAGGCGTTCTTCGGCACGCCCAGCACGGCGTAGTAGTCCTTGTCGAACCATTCCCGGCGGACCTCGTCGGCCACAGTTACTCCTTGTGCACACGCACGCCGGCCGGACGCACCACGCGGCCCTTCAGCGTGTAGCCGGGCCGCAGGACGTCGGCCACGACCAGTTCGCCGTCGCCCTCACCGGTCTGCATCAACGCCTCGTGCTGCTCGGGATCGAACGGCGCGCCCTCGGCGTCGATCCGCTTCAAGCCCTCGGCCCGCAGCACGTCGGCAAGCTTCGCGTACACCAGTTCCACGCCCTTGCGGAACTTCTCGAAGTCGGGCTGTTGCTCGGCCGCCATCAGGGCGAGCTCGAAGTCGTCGAGGACCTCCAGCAGCCGCGCCACGATGGGCTGGGCGGCCAGCTCCACGGCGTTGGTCTGCTGCTTCAACGTGCGCTTGCGGAAATTGTCGAACTCGGCCTGCAACCGTCGCAGGTGGTCGAGGTACTCCGCCGCCTCCCGCTTCGCGCTCGCCAGGTCGGGCTCGACGCCGGCGGCCTCTGCGGTCTCCCCCACGGGGGTCTGCCCGGCGGGGGTCTCGGCGTCGTCGCGCGTGCCCGGGTCCGCCG
>JALYMB010000329.1 GCA_030773935.1 Actinomycetota bacterium
GCACACCCAGGCGAGCGATGCCCTCGCGGATCGCGTCCTCGGACGGGTAGCAGAAGGCCAACCGCATCCTGTCGCTTCCGCGGCCGTCCGGATAGAAGGCCGTCCCGGGCACGTAGGCGACCTTGCGGTCCACCGCGGCTGCCAACATGGCCTGCGTGTCGACGTACTGGGGGAGGCTGGTCCACACGTAGAACCCGCCCGCCGGGTGCGTCCACGCGGCGTCCGAGGGGAAGTGCTCGTCCATCGCCTCCAACATCGCGTCGCGGCGAGAGCGATACAGGTCAACCAGTGAGGCCAGGTTCACTCTCCACCGGTCGCCGGCGAAGTACCGCTCCGTGACCGTCATCGTGAAGGACGACCCGCAGAGGTCGGCGGCCTCCTTCGCCCGGATCAGGCGTTGCGTGACACTCTGCTCGGCCAGCGCCCAACCCACCCGGACACCCGGCGCGAAGACCTTCGAGACCGTGCCCAGGTAGATCACGTTCTCCGGGTCGAGGGATCGCAGGCAGGGCAACGGCTCGCCCTCGAAGCGCAGCATGCCGTAGGGGTTGTCCTCCACGATCGGGACGCCCGTCTCCCGGCACAGGGCCACCAGCCGCTCTCGTCGCTCGTATGACATCGTCACACCTGCGGGGTTCCCGAAGTTCGGCACGGTGTAGACGAACTTCGGTCGGGTCCCCCGCAGCAGCAGCTCCTCGAGCTGCTCGACCACCATGCCGTCGCCATCGAGGTCCACCTGCAGGAACCGCGGCTCATAGGCGCTGAACGCGCTCAACGCTCCCACGTAGGCCGGCGCCTCCACCACGATCTCGTCCCCGGGGTCGACCAAGATCTTGGCCACCAGGTCGAGTGCCTGCTGGGCGCCCGCGGTGATCACCATGTCGTGGGGGTCGGCGTCCACGCCCTCGGCCGCCATCAGCGGCACCAGCCGCTCCCGCAGGGCAAGGAGGCCCTGGCCGTCGCCGTACTGCAGCGCCATCGAGCCGTGCTCGGCGACCGCCTGCGCGACCACCTCCAGTACGTCCTCCCGCGGCAGGGCCTGCACGAAGGGCATCCCGCCGGCCAGCGAGACCACGTCTGGGCGGGCGGCCACCGCGAACAACGCTCGGACCTCGGATGCCGACATCCCGCCTGTCCGCTGGGCATACAGACTGACGAAACGGTCGATCGGGAACTCCGCCATGGGGACGGTTAGCCTAGCATCGCCGCAGGTCGCAGCCGCAGAACGGGCGCCGGAACGTGGCCGGCGGCGGTCAGCCGGGGAACGAGGGCGGCGGCGGCAGGCCGCCGCTGGGCGTCGCCTGCGTGCCCGGCTCCGGACGACCGACGCCGAAGTACACGATCGAGCCGATCAGGTTCCCGAACAGGATCACCAGGACCCAGATCAGCTTCGTCCCTGCCCGGTACATCGAGTCATCCGGCACGCGGATCGCGTCCACCAACGCCCAGATCGTGAGGATCCACCCGACGATCACGAGCATGAAGATCAGCCCGAAGATCCCCTCCACGCTCACGCGAACTCCTCCTCCGGTCGTGGGGCGCCACCCTGGCCCCCTCACCGTTGCTCGTCAAGGAGACGCCCGTCGTTCGGGGTCAGTACCCGGCCGTGAGTCCGAACTCGAGCGGGATGCACGCGCCGGTGATCGGCGCCGCCTCGGCGCCCGCGAGGAAGGCGACCAGCGCCGCGACCTCGTCGGGCCGGACGAACCGGGCTCGTTGCGCCGCAGGGTACTTCGCGAGCAAGGCATCCAAGTACCCCTGGTCGTCGCCACCGCCGAAGTCCCGCGCCTGGCCGGCCAGCATCGGGGTATCGACATCGGCCGGGCACACCGCGTTGACGCGGACGCCCTGCGGCGCGAGCTCGAGGCCCATCGACGCCGTCAGCCCGTTCACGCCGAACTTCGATGCGTTATAGATCGCGCAGCCGGGGTTACCGCCCAGGCCCGAGTCGCTCGACAGGTTCACGATGCAGCCCTCGGTGCGCAGCAGGTGCGGGATCGCAGCGCGGCACGAGAAGAAGGTGCCCTTGAGGTTCACGTCGATCGTACGGTCCCATTGCTCCTCGGTCATCTCCTGCGACGGTCCCTCCATCCACACACCTGCGCAGTTGACCAGGACGTCGAGGCGAGCGCCCGCCTCCACCGCCTGCGCGACCATCCGTTCGCAGTCCGCGACCTCCCGCACGTCGGCCGTCACCGACGTCACCGGTCCGGCAAGGGTGGCCACCGTCTTCGCCAGGGCGTCCGCCGATACGTCGGCCAGCACGACGGTGTCGCCCAAGGCCAGGAAACGGCTCGCCACCGCCGTCCCGATCCCACCGGCGCCCCCCGTGACCAGCACGACCCGGCCGGTCGCGGCGTCAGTCACCGGTCGCTCCGTCGAGCTCTTCTCTCATCAAATCCGCGTGGCCGAGGTGTCGCGCAAGCTCCTCCAGCATGTGGAGCAGGATCCACCGCATCGACACCTGCACGTCCTTGTGTGCCGACATGGCGTCGAGCTCCGACTCCGACGCGATCCGCCTCGCGACCGCTGATTCCGCACGGTACAGCTCGACGATCTCCGGCGCGGTCTCACCGGGCTCGGGGTGCCAGTCCGCGTCCGGATCCGCGTCGCTCCACGGGAGGTCGGCGTCCCTCCCCGCGAACACCACCTGGAACCAGTAGCGCTCAACGTACGCGAGGTGCCTCACGAGGCCGAGCAGCGTCAGGCCCGACGGCGTCATCACGCGCCGGAGATCGTCCTCGTCCAGCCCTCCCACCTTGCGGAGCAGCACCGCACGCTGGTAGTCAACGGTTGCCGTGAGCAGTTCACGCTCGTCACCGACCCGGGGCGTGTGCGGCTCCTTGTCCGGCAGGGGCAGGATCATCCGACCCTCGGGATGATTTCGGCCGCGATGACTTCGAGCATGTCCACATCGTCGAAGAGCTCGTGGTTCAGCATCACGCGTTGCACGCCCGCCTCCGCGTACTCTCGCAGCCTCGCCGAAGCAACGTCGGGCGTGCCGAGGATACAGTCGGGCTGCAGCTCGGCCAGGTACCCATCGAACGGGCCGGCTTTCGGATCGCGCCGGCGAGCACGTTCGACCCGTTCGCGCCACTCGTCCTCGGTCCTGCCGACGTAGCACCACGTCATGAACGATGTGGAAAGCGTCTCCTGCCCGCGTCCGGCACGCTCGACCGCATCCCGTGCACGCTGCAGCCGCCCCCGCACCTGTTCGGGGGTCCCGCCCACGGTGTTGAACTCGTCGGCATGCGTCGCGATCAGTCGCTGCATCCACGGGCCCACCGTGGTGCCCCCCAGGAGGATCGGCATCCGCGGTCGCTGCACCGGTTTGGGCCAGAAGGTCGCGTCCCTCAGCCGATAGTGCGTACCGGGGAACGAGAACAGCTCCTCGGTCAGCAGGCCGTGCACGATGGCCAGCTGTTCCTCCAGCCGCTCGAAGCGCTCCGCCACCGGTGGGAACGCGAACCCGTGCGTGATGTGCTCCTCCTCCCACCAACCCGCGCCCATCCCCAGCTCGACCCGGCCCCCACTGATCCGATCCACCGTGGTCGCGGCCTTTGCCAGCACTGCGGGTTCGCGGAAGGTGACCGGTGATACCAACGTGCCCAGGCGAAGTGTGGAGGTCCGGGCGGCCAGCGCCCCGAGCAAGGTCCATGCGTCGGAGGATCCGCGATCGGGCGCGCCCTGCACGCTGAGGTAATGGTCGGAGGTGAAGAGCGCCTCGAAGCCCAGCCGCTCGGCGGCCCCAGCCGCCGCCAGCCACTGCTCCCAGGTCACCCCCTCCTGGCCCTCGAGCATCAGGCAGAACCGCATCGCGAAAGGCTACCCTAGCCGCCGCATGGAGCCGCCCCGCGACGAGCCCACCGAGTCCCAACGCCGGCGCCGCGCGCTCGCGCTCGGCGCGCTCCTGGGACTGATCCTGGCCTGGATGGGACGCGATCGCGGCGGGCGG
>JALYMB010000330.1 GCA_030773935.1 Actinomycetota bacterium
CGCGAGCCGGCGGGTGTGCCCGATCCGGTCGGCCTCGAGGTCGCGGGGCTTCACGCCCGTCAGGTGGCCGAACTCGCCGACGTGCGGGGTGAGCACCACCTCCGAGCGGCGGTCGGCGATCGCCTCGGCCTCGCCCGAGTACGCGTTCAGGCCGTCGGCGTCCAGCACGACCGGCACCGGCGAGCGCGCGACCAGCGCCCGGACGGCGCCGGCGGTCTCCGCGTGCCTGGTCATGCCCGGCCCGATCGCCAGCGCGTCCGAGTCGGCGAGCCGCTCCAGCAGCTGCTCGACGGCCGCGGCCGCGACGGTGCCGTCTGCCGTGTACGGCAGGCCCACGAAGATCATCTCGGTGAGCCCGGCCTGGACGATCGGGAGGATCTCGGTCGGCACCGCGACGACGACCAGTCCGGCGCCGATCCTCCCTGCGGCCTCGGCGATCAGCTTGGGCGCGCCCGTCATCCCGCGCGAGCCGGCCACGATCGTCAGCACGCCCGAGGCCCGCTTGTGCGTATCGGCCCCGCGCCGCGGCAGGATGCCGGCCACGTCGTCCGGCTCGGTGAGCCACAGGTCGGTCCGCAGGAGATCGTCGGGGAACCCGATGTCGATGACCCGCAGCGACCCTGCACGCTCCGCGCCGGGGAGCAGGAGCGCGCCGGTCTTCGCCGCGCCGAACGTGACCGTGAGCTCGGCGGCGACGGCGTCGCCCACCATCGCGCCCGAGGTTCCGTCGATGCCCGAGGGGATGTCGACGGCGACGACCGGCACACCCGAGGCGTTCAGCTCGCCGATGGCCGTCGCCCACTCGTCCTCGGGCATGCCGCGGAAGCCGGTACCGAAGATCGCATCGATGGCCACGTCGGCGCGAGCGAGCTCGTGCGGCAGTGCGTCGGCGTTCAGGACGCGCGCGCTCGTCTCGCCGCGCAGTCGCTCGAGGTTCGAGGCGGCCGGCTCGCGCAGGTCCTCGGGCACCTCGACCATCACGGCCGCGACGCCCATCCCCCACCGCGCGAGGTGCCGCGCCGCCACGAGACCGTCCCCCCCGTTGTTGCCCTTCCCGCAGACGACGACGGCACGCCGTCCGTACGTTCCGCCCAGGAGGTCCACGGCCGCCCGGGCAACCGCTCGGCCGGCGCGCTCCATCAGATCATCGGCCGCGATGCCACGGGCCTGCGCCGCACGGTCGAGCTCCACCGCCTGATCGGGCGTGAGGACCGGCTTCATCGATCGGCCACCGCCACTGCGAAGGCCACCGCGTTCGTCTTCTCGTGGGTGAAGGTGATGAGGACGCGGTCCGCGCCCAGGAGGTCGGCGCGGCGCTTCGCGTTGCCGCTCAGCAGGATCTGTGGCGCGCCGCTCGGGTGCCGGGTCACGCTGATGTCCTGCCAGCCCCTGCCGCGGTAGCCGCCGAGGGCCTTGATCACAGCCTCCCGCGCAGCGAAACGTCCGGCGAAGGACTCTGCCGGCCGTGCCTTGCCGTCGCAGTAGGCGATCTCCTCGGGCGTGAAGACGCGCTCGCGCATCGTGGGGTGCCTTGCCAGCGCCCGCTCCATGCGGGCGATCTCACAGATGTCCACCCCCAGACCCAGGATCTCCATGGAGAACAGCGTAGTCGCGACGCCCGCGGCCGAGCGAGCTCCCGATACCGCCGGGCGAGTACCCGCCGGTCCCCGGGCATCCTCACTCCACGGTGACCGACTTCGCGAGGTTCCGGGGCTGGTCCACATCGCAGCCTCGGAGCCTCGCCACGTGGTATGCGAACAGCTGCAGCGGCACGCTCACCACGACCGGCGACAGCAGCTCCGGGGTGGCCGGCACCTCCAGGACGTGCTGCGCGAAGCCGCCGATCTCCGTGTCGCCCTCGGTCGCCACGGCGATCACGTCGGCGCCGCGCGCCCGCACCTCCTGGATGTTCGACAGGATCTTCGGGTACACGTGGCAGCGGGTGGCCACCGCCACCACCGGGACACCCTCCTCGACCAGCGCGATCGGACCGTGCTTCAGCTCTCCGGCCGGATAGCCCTCCGCGTGGATGTAGCTGAGCTCCTTCAGCTTCAGCGCCCCCTCCAGGGCCGCCGGGTACCCGGTATGCCGCCCGATGAACAGCACGTCGCGGGCCGCTTGGAACCGTTCGGCGAGCTCGCGGCACCGACCGTCCAGCTGCAGCGCCCGCTGCACCTGCTCGGGGAGTTCGTCCATGCGGTCCAGGACCTCGCCGATCTCCTCGGGGAACATGGAGCCGCGGACCTGCGCCAGATACAGCGCCACCAGGTGCAGGGAGACCATCTGCGTCGCGAACGTCTTCGTGGCCGCGACCCCGATCTCGGGTCCGGCATGCATGTAGATCACGCCGTCGGCCTCGCGCGCAAGCGACGAGCCCACGGTGTTCGTCACCGCGATCACCTGTGAGCCCTGCCGGCGCGCGTGCCGGGCCGCCTCCAGCGTGTCGATCGTCTCGCCCGACTGCGAGACCGCGAGCGTGAGCGTGTCGGGTCCGAGAACCGGGTCTCGATAGCGGAACTCGCTGGCGATCTCGATCTCCACCGGCAGGCGCGTCCAGTGCTCGATCGCGTACTTCGCGACCATCCCCGAGTGGAACGCGGTGCCACAGGCCACCACGAAGACCTTCGAGACCTCGCGAAGCACGTCGTCGCTCACCCGGAGCTCGTCGAGCTGCAGGTGGCCGTGCACGACCCGGCCCGCCAGGGTGTCGCGGATGGCGGCCGGCTGCTCGTCGATCTCCTTGCGCATGAAGGAGTCGTAGCCGGACTTCTGTGCCTGCGAGATGTCCCAGTCGACGACGATCGGCTCGTTGTGGACGGGGGCGCCGTTCAGATCGGTGAACGCGACCCCCATGCGCGTGACCTCTACGATCTGCCCCTCCTCCACAGGGATCACAGTGGTGGTGCGGCCGAGCACGGCCGGGATGTCGGAGGCCAGGATCGTCTCGCCGTCGCCGATCCCCACGATGAGCGGCGAGGAGACCTTCACGCCCACCAACGTCTCGGGGTCGTCCACCGAGCAGACCACCAGCGAGTACGAGCCTTCGAGCTGCCCGACGACGGCGCGGACGGCCTCGACGAGCTTTGCACCACTGCCGGCCGCCGCGAGCCGCTCCTCCACGAGGTGCGCCACGCACTCGGTATCGGTCTCGGATACGAAGCTGTGGCCCTCCTTCTCCAACCGCGTGCGGAGCCCCTGGAAGTTCTCGATGATCCCGTTGTGGATCACCGCGATCCGGCCGGTGCAGTCGGTGTGCGGATGGGCGTTGCGATCGGTGGGCGCCCCGTGGGTGGCCCAGCGCGTATGACCCATCCCCACGGTCCCGGTCGGTCCGGCGCCCGCGGCCAGCGCCCCTTCGAGCTCGGTGAGCTTGCCGGCGCGCTTGACGACCGAGAGCTCCCCGCCGACCACGGCCACGCCCGCGGAGTCGTAGCCGCGATACTCGAGCCGTCGGAGACCTTCGAGGATGATCGGAAGGGCCTCGTCGGGCCCCACGTAGCCCACGATGCCGCACATGTGGAATCGAGGGTAGCAGCCCCCCGTCCATAGGACGGCGGCTCAGCCGGCGCC
>JALYMB010000331.1 GCA_030773935.1 Actinomycetota bacterium
AGACCGTCATCGGCCAGCCGCCGTGGCCGCTGAGTGCGACGACGGCGTCCATGTACACCGCGTCGACGTCGGGCCGCTCCTCGCGGTCGACCTTGACGCTGACGAAGAGCTCGTTCATCAGCTGCGCCGTCTCGTCGTCCTCGAAGGACTCGCGCTCCATGACGTGGCACCAGTGACAGGCGGCGTAGCCGATGGAGAGCAGGATGGGCCGGTCCTCGGCTCGGGCGCGCTCCAGAGCCTCCCGGCCCCAGGGGTACCAGTCCACCGGATTGTGTGCGTGCTGCAGGAGGTAGGGGCTGGTCTCCCCTGCCAGACGGTTCGTCGGGCGCTCGCTCATGCGATCAGTGTCTCGCGCGCGAGAGCGGATTGCGTTCCACCGAGCCAGCGGTGATGCCGGGAGATACGTAGTCAGAACGCTTCAGACGAACCACTCCCCGTGCCGATGGGGAAAGGGAGATGGGCAGGGAGATACGGGTTCTGGTGGTCGATGACGACGCCCGGCTCGTCGAGGGGCTCGCGAACACGCTGCCCGTGGGGATCAGTGTGTTCGGGCCGGTCGACGACGCTTCGCAGGCGGCGGCGCGTTGCGACGACGGCTCCATCGACCTGGCCGTCGTCGACCTCGACCGTGCGGACGAGCGTGGGCTCGAGATGGTCGGATCCCTGCGCGATGCGTCCGATCGCGCTCGCGTCCTGGTCATGACCGACCGTGAGGGTGCCGAACTGGTCGCGGGTGCGCTCGCCGCCGGCGCCTGCGGCTTCCTGCCGAAATCGACGGGCACCGACGACATCGTTCGCACCTTCCGGCGCGCGATCGCCGGAGAGCTGGTTCTGCCGGCGAGCGAGCTGGCGATCGTGGTGAGCAGGCTCGACCGTCGCGGCCCGGGAGTCAGCAACCAGGTTCGACTGGCGTCGCTGACTACGAGGGAGAACGAGATCCTCCGGGCGTTGTGCGACGGGAAGTCCACCAGCGAGGTGGCCGGCTCGTTCGGGATCAGCCGCATGACCGTGCAGAGCCACGTGAAGAACATCCTGTCCAAGCTGGCCGTGCACTCCAAGATCGAGGCGGTGACGCTCGCGTGGCGCTACGGCGTGGCCGCCCAGGTCCGCACGGCCTGAGACTGGGCCAGTAGCCTCTGGCCGAGATGGGCGCCTCGGCCTTCGATCCGATCGACCCCCCCGTCCGCGTCCTCGTCGTGGACGCTCACCCCGTGCTCCGCGGCGTGATCCGGATGGCCTGCGGTTCCACCGAGGACCTGCTGGTGGTGGCCGAGGCGGCCGACGTGGCAGGTGCCGTGGAGGCATGTGCCAGGCACGCACCGGATGTGCTGGTGCTGGACCTGGATCTCCCCGACGGGGACGGCACCACGGTGATCCGTGGCATCCAGGGGCTCGAGCTCACCCCCCGCATCCTCGTCCTCACCGATCGCACGCACGGAGGGGCGGTGCTGGAGTGCCTGCGGCTCGGGGTGCACGGCTACGTGGACAAGGCCACCGGCATCCGCACGATCGGAACGGCGATCCGCAGGATCGCGCGGGGCGAGCGCGTGATCGACCAGGAGCTGGAGCAGGCCGCGGTGATGGAGCTCGGACGCTTCGCCAGGCGGGCCAGGCTGGGATCCGAGATGGCCTCCTCGCTGACGCCCCGCGAGCTGCAGATCCTCGACATGGTGAGCGGTGGTCTCACGATGCGACAGATCGCGACCCGCCTGGGCATCTCGCCGCGCACGGTGGAGACCCACGTCGCGAAGCTCTACCGCAAGCTCGGGGTCCGCTCGAGGGTCCAGGCGGTGGCGCGTGCTGCCGCGCTCGGGCTCATCGACCTGGGCTGAGTGGCACGCTCCCCTCAGGAACGGGCGTCGGATTGCCGAAGACCCTGGTGGACCAGCCGAGCTCGGTCTGGTCCCCTGAGGACCCTTCCAGCCCCTGACCCCGGAGGACATGGCCAAGCGCACCGTCATCGAGGCGCCGCCGGCGGCGACCGGAGCCAAGCGTCGGCTCGGCGTGGTCGTGGTGGACCCACTGCCCGTGGTTCGGGCCGGCCTCTCCCTCCTGATCGAGGACCGCCCCGACATGGAGGTTCTCGCCGAGGCGGGGACCGCGGATGAGGGCATGGACGCGATCCAGCGCCTGCGCCGCAGCCGCGTGGTGGTGCTCGTCGGGCTGGGACTCGGCGGGGATCACGATGCGTACTGGCTGATCCGGGCCGTGCGCGAACGCTTCCCCTCCCACGCGATCCTGGGATGCGGTGCCAACGCCGATCCCACCGATATCTCCCGCGCCCTGTTCGTGGGCGCGGATGGGTTCGTGGACAAGAACATCGATCCGATCACGTTCCTGCAATCCCTGCGCCGCGCCGCCGATCACGAGATGGTCCTGGCGGGCCCGGCATCGGGGGCGGTCGGGCGGATCGCCGAGGGGATCGACCGTCGCCGGGATGTGGAGGCCAGGCTCACCGACCGCGAGCGCGAGGTCCTCGTCGTGGCGGCCGAGGGCCTCACCGCCCGTGAGATCGCCACGCGGCTGGGCGTGCGGGAGCGAACGGTCACGACCCACCTGGCGAGGATCTACGGCAAGCTCGGGGTCGGCAGCAGGCTGGCGGCGATCCGTCTGGCCACGCGATCGGGCCTCGTGTCGGCCGGCTCCCGCGAGTGAGGGGATCCCCGCCTCAGGTCCGGACGTAGACCGAGCCGTCGTCGTCGGAGTAGGCGCGACGCCAGCCAGGGTCGTGGACGATGCGCTCGAGGAGCTCGCCGCTCTGCTGCCTGCTGAGCACGGCCACGTCCACCTGCCAGCGGTCCAGGATGCCCTGCCACCCCTCGCGCCCGTTCGCGGCGTCCAGGTAGTCGGTCCATACCCCCTGCGGGAACAGCTCGATCCTTGAGTCGACGAACATCAACCGATCCGGGAGTCGGTACTCGAACCACGAGCCCCAGACCTGGTCCACCCAGAGGTGGTCGCCGGGGGCGGTGGACTGAGCCGCCGCGGCCACGAGGTCGTCGGGTGCCTCCGTCAACAAGGGGGGAGAGCCGGGGCCGGAGCTCCGCCACCACGGCAGGGTGAGGGCCAGCCCGAGCACGACGGCCGTCACCATGATCCGGTTCATGATCGGTGACCCCCGGCGACCATCGCGCACCGCCGCTGGGCGGGGAGCCAGGCAGCTCGCCAGTGCGGGCGGTGCGGCGAGTCCCCACCACAGCGCCCCCCTGATCGCCGGCAGCGCCAAGGCGAAGAAGAATCCGAGCCGCAGCAGCGTGGTCCAGGGAACCGGCCCGGAACGGCGCGAGAAGAACACCACCACCCCGGCGACCGACAGGAACAGCGCAACGCCGGTGAAGGTCCGGATCGTCGTGGGTTCCCACTCCGAGGCGAACCGGGTGATCGTCGGATTCGTGGCGATCTCCACCGTGTAGGTCCAGACCCGCCAGCCGAAGGGGTTCACCACCGTCGCAGCGACCGACAGCGCACCGATCAGGAAGGTTCGCCGTGCGCGGGGCGACCGCGTGCGCAGGTCCTCCAGCCAGTCCAGGCCCACCAGGGCCGGGCCCAGCACGAAGCTCCCGTGGACGTTGCACCAGATCACCACCAGCAGGGGGATCAGCCACAGCCGGGCCGGGTGCTCACGGCGCTCTGCCGAGATCCACAGGACGGCCGCGAACAGGGGTGCCGCGAACAGCTGGGGCCGCATGCCCAGGTTCTGAGCGCTCACCAGGTAGCCGGCCACGGTGAGCCCAGCCGCCGCCCGCACCGAGGCCCCCGCCGATCGACACGCCCGGAACACGAACACGAAGGTCACGGCGATCAGCGCCGCCTTCATGAGGAGCAGGCTGTTCCATCCGTCCGGCCGGTGCGCCAGCGCCATCAGCGCCTGCGCCGCCCATTGTTGGTCGATCCAGGGCAGGCCGTGTGCGGAGAAGGTGAACGAATCGACCCGCGAGAAGGTTCCGTGGAGGATCTGCTCTCCCAGGCGGATGTGGTAGGCGAGGTCGACCGTCGACATCCTGATGGCCAGACCCCCGGCCGTTGGG
>JALYMB010000332.1 GCA_030773935.1 Actinomycetota bacterium
GATCGGCGCGGCGGACATCGGCACCGGCGCGCGCACGGTGCTCACCCAGATCGCCGCGGACGCGCTCGAGGTCGCCGCCGAGCAGGTGCACGTGGAGCTCGGCGACAGCTCGCTGCCCAGGGCCGGCCTGGCCGGCGGATCGATGGGTACGGCGTCGTGGGGCACCGCCGTGAGCTTGGCCTGCCGCAAGCTGCGCGAGGAGGGCGGGGCGGAGGCGTTCGCCGACAGCACCGACTTCCTCGGGGCCCGTGAGCAGTTCTCCCGCCACGCCTACGGCGCGCAGTTCGCCGAGGTGCGCGTGGACCCGCTGACCGGCGAGGTGCGCGTGTCGCGCATGTTCGGGATGTTCGCGGCCGGCCGGATCATCAACCCGCGGACGGCGCGCTCGCAGTTCCTGGGCGGCATGACCATGGGCCTGGGCATGGCGCTCATGGAGGAGTCGGTCATGGACGAGCGCTTCGGCGACTATCTCAACCACGACCTCGCCGGCTACCACATCGCCTCCAACGCCGACGTCGAGGACATGGACGCGGCGTGGGTGGACGAGACCGACGCCAACCTCAACCCGATGGGCTCCAAGGGCATCGGCGAGATCGGCATCGTGGGCACCGCGGCGGCCATCGCCAACGCCGTGTTCCACGCGACGGGCGCCCGCGTCCGCGACCTGCCGATCCGCCTCGACCGCGTGCTCGGGGCATGATCAACCAGGTCCGTCGCGGCTCCGGATCGTTGCTCGTGCTCGTCCCCGGCGTCCCTATCGAATGCCGGTCCACAAGCGTCGCTCGTCACCGGCCGGGTCGTCGACTTCGGTGACCTGGTGGGCGAGCAGGGCCGTGGTGCGGTCGCCGGTGGTGTACGGGGCCCAGCCTGGTGCGCCGTCGGTGATGAACGCGATCCAGGTGCGGTGCATGGCGTCGGCGACGATCTGTGAGGGCGTGTCGCCGATCCGCGGGTGGGTGTCCTTGAGGGTGATCGTGTCGAAGACGAACGGGATCTCGACGCCGTGGCAGGCGCCGAGTCCGTGGTTGGCGTCGGGATCCGGGTGGTCGAAGCGGTAGACCCAGGTCGTGGCCGTCCCGGCGGCGGCACGAGCCTCGGCGACACGGACGGATGGGATGGCGAAGAACCAGTCGGTGACGACGGCGGCGAGTATGTCCCCGGGGCCGGCGCCGGGACGGTTGGCGCGGTAGACGGCGAGATCGTCGGGTGACAGGCCGTAGGCGGCCGCGGCGGCATCGAGCATGGCGTCGTCGATCAGGTCGATGCTGGCGGCTGCGATCAGGAACAGGCGCGCCTCGTCGCGGTTGGATCCGATCATCAGCGGGACGCCGCTGCCCTGCCCCGCGGTGATGGCCTCGAGCGGTGCGGCGGGCAGAACGGTGCCGTCGACGGTGGGCGCGAAGGGCAGCAGGCTCAGCGCGAGGGACCCCCACTTCGCCGGATCAGGAGCGGTTTGGACTTCCACGACGAGGTCTGAGGCTGTCTGCACGAGGGTGTCGAGCGGGATCTGCCTGATGGCATCGCGGGCGGGCGCCACGCCCAGGGCGTCGGCGAGATACCCGCCGACGATGCGGCCCTGTTCGAGGGTCAGGGTGTGGGCTGCGGCGCCGCTTTGAGCGATCGCCTGCGCGAACAATCCCTCCGTCATCGGCATGGACAGCAACGTGGTGACGCTCATGGCTCCCGCCGACTCGCCGGCCACGGTGACCCGGGAGGGGTCACCTCCGAATGCGGCGACGTTGTCCCGCACCCAGCGCAGCGCCGCGACCTGATCCAGCAGCCCGAGGTTGGCGAGGTCATCGTCGAGGCAGAGGAAGCCCTCGGCGGCCAGTCGGTAGTTGACCGTCACGCACACCACACCGTCGCGGGCGAACGCCGTGCCGTCGTACTCGCCGACCGATCCCGAACCGTTCATGAACGATCCGCCGTGGATCCACACCAGCACCGGCAGACCCGTCGCGCCCGCCTCGGGCGTCCACACGTTCAGATTCAGGCACTCGTCGCCGGCGATGACGACCTCGGGGAACAGCGGCTGGTACTGCGGCGGGTAGTCGCCCTTGGGGACGGTCGGTCCGTACCGGGTTGCCGATCGGGTCCCGCGCCATGACTCGACGGGCTGCGGGGGTCGCATCCGATTCTCCGCGAACGGTGGCGCCGCGTAGGGCACTCCGAGGAACGCGCTCACGCCGTGCGAGGTGCTCCCTTCGATCATCCCACCTCGGACCGCGATCAGCGGACCCTGCTCATGGCTCATCTGTCGCTCCATATCCGCCTCGAGTGCCGCGACCGCGCGTGTCTCACAACGAAGCGGCCGGCTCGACGGCCGGCCCGCAAGACCGCGTCAGGTGGTCCTAGAC
>JALYMB010000333.1 GCA_030773935.1 Actinomycetota bacterium
ATCCTGGTCATCGCGATCCTCGCCGACGTCCGCCGTAGTTACGCGGAGGAGCGCGAACGCTCCCGGCAGCTGACGGCGGCCTTCGAAGGTCAGCGGCAGCGTGTCCTGGAGCTCGAGGAGCTCGATCGCCTCCGGGCAGACCTCCACCGCATGCTGAACCACGAGATCCTGCACCCCGTCGCGGCGATCCGCACCCTCGCGATGACCCTGGCCACCAAGTGGGATCGACTGGACGAGGCGCAGAGGCGCCACGCGGTCCAGGGCCTTCTGGATCAATCCGAGCAGCTGCGGGATCTGGCCTCTCGGACCTCCGACGACGACCTGCGGTTCGACCGGCACCTGGAGCGCACGCACCGCCGGGTCGGTGAGGTCGTGGGTCGCGTCGAGCGGACGTTCACCCATCTGAGCGACCGCCTGATCATCGTGCCGCCCAACGGCGAACGTGATGTCGTGATCGACGTCGACGAACGCCGCCTGATGCAGGTCTTCCACAACCTGTTCTCGAACGCGGACCGCTTCTCGCCCCACGGCTCGCCGATCGTGGTGGAGACCGAGCGCGCCGACGACGACTTGGTGTTCTCGATCGCCGACATCGGGCCCGGCGTGCGCGACCAGGATGCGGAGCGCGTCTTCGCGCCCTTCTCCCGCTTGGCTGACGGGGCCGACACGGAGGGCGCCGGCCTCGGGTTGTACATCGCGCAGCAGATCGTGGAGGCCCACGGTGGGCGCATCTGGGTCGAGCCCTCCCTGGCGGGCGGCGCGTCGTTCCGGTTCTCGGTTCCCGTGACCCAGCAGGACGGTGCTCCGTGATCCGCGTCCTGCTGGTCGACGATCACCGGATGTTCGCCGAGGCGATCGGGATGTTCCTGTCGACCGAGGACGACATCGACGTGCTGGAGATCCTCTCGGGTGCGGAGGGCATCGCGGAGCGCGTGCGTTCCTCAGCTCCGGACGTGGTGCTCATGGACATCGATCTCCCGGGCGTGGACGGCCTCGTCGCGACCCGGCAGGTCGTGGAGGCGCGTCCTGAGACCAAGGTGGTGCTGATTACCGCTCTGTCGGACCCGGACCTGGCGCTGCGCGGCAGCGAGGCCGGGGCCGCCGCACTCGTGCCGAAGGAGCGCGCGGCCGACGATCTGGTCGAGGTGATCCGCGGGGTGGCCGACGTCGAGGAAGCCGTCCCGGGACCTCGGCTCCGGCTGCTTCCCACCGCTCCCCGAGTCGAGAAGCGTCGGACCGCGGCCCTGTCCCCACGCGAGCTCCAGGTGCTCCAGGGCCTCGTCGACGGCCTGTCCACAGAGGAGCTCTCGGCGGCGCTGTTCGTGAGCCGGCGCACGGTGCAGGGGCACGTGCAGAGCATCCTCACGAAACTCCAGGTCCGGTCCAAGCTCGAAGCCGCGGTCACGGGTCTGCGCGAGGGACTGGTCCACCTGAGCGACGCCGAACGCCGCGCGAACCGCTGAGCTTCCCCTCAGCGCGCGGGGGCGAGACCCCGCTTCGCACGCTTGTGCGCGTACATCAGGCCGTCGGCCCTCTCGATCAGGTGGTCCAGGGAGACGGGCTCGTCCGGGTCCAACCTGGCGATCCCCACGGACAGGCTCAGGTGGAAGGCGCGCCCCTCCTCGGCATTGATGGCATCGGCCGCTTCCTGCAGCCGCTCCACCGCTCGCTCGGCGGACAGGGCCGAGTCGCCGCGCAGCAGCACGCAGAACTCGTCGCCGCCCAACCTGGCCGTCAGGTCCGATGCGCGGAAGGTCGTGCGCAGCACCATGGCCGCCTCGGAGATCAACGTGTCACCGGAGGCGTGCCCCAGCGTGTCGTTCACGTGCTTCAACCCGTCCACGTCCAGGAAGACCAGTGCCGCGGGCTCGCGGGTGCGCTGGGCCACCCGCAGCTGGTGCTCGGCGATCGGCATGAAGCCGCGCCGGTTGTTCAGGTGGGTGAGCGGATCGACCGCCGCCGAGCGGCGCAGGTCGTCCTGCAGCGCGGCGATCCGCTCGGCGATCAGGGCGACCACGCGGGACAGGTGGCCGACCTCGTCCTGGCAGTCCTCGGGCGGGTCCAACGGAACCCCTTCCTCCAGGCGGCCGGCGTTGCGCTCGATCGCCCTCAGCCGGCGGCCCAGCCGTCGCGTGAACACGAACACGCTCACCAGCGCGATCAGCACGCTCATCGGTAACGCCACCGCCTCCACCAGGAAGGCCAGGTGCCGAGCGCGGGTCAGGGCCGCCTGCCGCAGACCCAGGAGCCGGTTCTCCTCGCTCGTCATGGCCCCCAGGGTGCTGCGGATCTCGTCCATGATCACCTTCCCGTCCGTGAGGATGGGCACCACCAGGCGCGGGTTGTCGGCGTCGATGATCGGCGCGAAGGGACGCAGCTGCTCAAGGATCCGTAGCCGCTCGGGCGTCAGCAGGCGAAGGTCCCTCAACTGCCGCGACTCGTTCGGGTCGTCCTGCAGGAGGAAGGTCAGCCGGTCGAGATCCTCGTTGAGGCGCGCTGTGCCCTGGTCGTAGGGGCCCAGGAACTCCTCGGAGCCGGTGATCAGGTAGCCGCGCATGCCGCTCTCCGCGTTCACCAGGTCGTCGAGGACCGCTCCCAGTGTGTCCTTCGTCTCGAAGGTGTGCTCCACGAGGCGCAGGCTCTCCGTGGTGCTGCGTTCCGCCCGGAAGCCGAACGCCACCGTGGCAGCAAGGACCAGGACCGGCAGGGTCATCAGCACCAAGATCTTGGTCCGCAGTCGCATCGGCGCATCCCGCGGGGCGGAGGCCTTGCCGCCCCGTACGGGTTGTGTCGACCTGCGACGGCACCTCCTTGAGTAGGCACCCGACGGGCACGCCGCCTTGGGACTTGTCTACCGGATGGTAGAGAGTCATAATCTGCCGCATGGTAGAGAAGGAGCGTGCCTCCCGGTCGTCGGTCGCGGTCGCCCCCGAGGGCGAGCGCAGCTCCATCGTCGACCGTCTGGCCGGTAAGACCCTCCTGCTGACGGGCGTCACGGGGTTCCTGGGTCAAGTGGTGCTGGAGCGTCTCCTCATGGACTTCCCGCAGACGCGGATCGTGCTGCTGGTGCGCTCCCAGACCGGGGCCACCGCACGGGAACGCGTCGAATATCTGCTGCGCAAGCCCGCGTTCACCCTCCTGCGCGAGCGGTACGACGAGCACGCGCTCGTGGGCCTGCTGGACGAGCGAACGCAGGTGGTCGAGGGCGACTTCAGCCGGAGCGAGCCGGCGATCCCCGCGGGCATCGACGTCGCGATCCACTCCGCGGCCACCGTGAGCTTCGACCCCCCGATCGACGAGGCCTTCCAGACCAACCTGTTCGGCGCCGTGAACCTGTATCGGGCGGTGCTGGCCGGCGGCTCGCGGCCGGCGTTCGTGCACATCTCCACGGCCTACGTGGCCGGCGTGCAGAAGGGCGTGATCCCCGAGGGGCCACTGGAGCACCGCGTCGACCATCGGCTGGAGGGCGAGCTGGCCCTGGCCGCGCGCGCCGACGTCGAGGCCTCCAGCCGCCGCCCCGAGCAGCTCCGGTCGTTCATGGCGAAGGCGACGAAGGAGCACTCGCGGGCGGGCCCCCAGACCGTGGCCGAGGACGCCGAGCAGCGGCGCAAGGACTGGGCCACCTCGCGCCTGGTGGAGTACGGCCGCCAGCGAGCGCGCTCCCTTGGATGGCCGGACGTCTACACCTTCACGAAGGCGATGGGCGAGCGTGCCGTCGAGGAGCTCTGCGCCGGGGAGAACCTCCCGTTGTCGGTGGTTCGCCCCAGCATCATCGAGTCGGCCCTCACCCACCCGTTCCCGGGATGGATCGATGGTTTCAAGATGGCGGACCCGATCATCCGCGCCTACGGCCTGGGCCAGATCCCCGAGTTCCCTGGCATCCCCGAGGGCATCGTGGACCTGATCCCCGTCGACTTCGTGGTGAACGCGATCCTGGCGGTGGCGGCGACCCCGCCGTCGGCCGGTGAAGCGCGCCACTACAACGTGAGCTCCGGTTCGCGGAACCCCCTGCGCTTCTACGAGCTGTACGAGTGGGTCCGCGAGTACTTCGAGGAGCATCCCCTGCCCGAGCGCGGCCGCGGCGAGCACAAGGTGCCCGAATGGAAGTTCCCCGGCAATCTCAAGGTGGAGAGGATGCTGCGCCGGGCCGAGCGTCTCACCGACGTCGCCGAGAAGGTGGTCACGCACCTGCCCAAGTCCAAGGGCATGCGCGACGCCGTCCGCCGGGTGGACCGCGACAGGGCCCGTGTGGAGTTCGTGAAGCGATACAGCGACCTCTACGGCATGTACACCGAGACCGAGGTCGTCTACACCGACGATCGGACGCTCGCCCTGTTCCGATCGATGGACGCGCAGGACAAGGCGCGCTTCCCGTTCGACGCCGGCATGGTCGACTGGAAGTACTACCTGAAGGACGTGCACTCGCCGGCGGTGACGCAGAGCCTGCGGGAGCTGTCGCGCCGCGACCGGGAGAGGCCGAGCGTGGACATCCGCGAGCGGGATCAGACCGTGGTGGCGCTCTTCGACATGGAGGGGACGATCATCACCTCCAACGTGGTGGAGTCCTACGTATGGGCGCGGATGGCGGACCTGACTCCCGACGAGTGGCCCGCCGAGCTCGCCAGCGTCTTCGGACGTGTGCCCGCGTACCTGCAGATCGACCGCCGCGACCGGGGGGATTTCCTGCGTACGTTCTTCCGACGCTACGAGGGTGCGAGCGTCGTGGGCGTGGACCGCATGATCGACCAGCACGTGGGCGAATTCATGTTGCAGAAGGCCAGTCCCGCCGCGATCCGCCGGATCCGCGATCATCGAGCGGCGGGTCACCGCACGGTCCTGATCACCGCTGCCGCCTCGGCCTTCGTGCGACCGCTGGCTCCCCTGTTCGACGTGATGATCGGGGCCGAGCTGGAGGAGCGCGAGGGGCGCTACACCGGGTTCATGTCGGCCCCGCCGTTGGTGGGGGAGGCGCGCGCCGCGTGGCTGAAGCGCTACGCGCTGCAGGAGGCGATCGACCTCAAGCAGTCCTACGCGTACGCGGACTCCTACTCCGATCTGCCGCTGCTACGCGCGGTTGGCAACCCGGTGGCGGTCTCTCCGGACTCGTCCCTGTACCGGTACGCGCACCGAAGGCGCTGGCCGATCGAGGAGTGGGGCATGTCGAAGGGGATGCCGCGTGTCCGGTTCCCAAGGCCTGCGGTCCGATGATGGTGGTGACTGCCTGATGGCCCTGGCGCTGGAGCTGTTCCGAAGCGCGCCTCGCTATGTGGCCGCGCGCACCGTCGGCCGCAAGGCCCCCGGCCTGATCGCGGGGCCGCTCGCCCCGCTTCGCCTCGTGAATCAGCGAGACCCCGAGCCGCGCGGCGAGGGATGGGCCCGCGTGAAGCCGTTGCTAAGCGGGATCTGCGGGAGCGACCTGGCCACGATCTCGGGCACCACCTCGTTCTACTTCACGCCGCTCGTCTCGCTGCCGTTCGTGCCGGGCCACGAGGTGGTGGGGGAGCTCCTGGACGGCTGCGGCGATCTGAAGGCCGGCCAGCGCGTGGTGCTCTCCAGCGTCCTGGCGTGTGCCGCCCGCGGCGAGGACCCCGTCTGCGCGAACTGCGCGGCGGGTGACTTCGGCCGCTGCGACCGGGTCACGGTCGGCGACCTGCGAGCCGGCCTGCAGACCGGGTACTGCGCCGATACCGGCGGCGGCTGGAGCCGGATGATGATCGCGCACCGCTCGCAGCTGGTCGCCGTGCCCGAGGCGATGAGCCAGCAGAGCGCCGTGCTGGTCGAGCCCATGGCGGCGGCCGTGCACGCGGCGCTGCGCGCCGAGGTGCCCGACGGCGGCACGGTCCTGGTGATCGGCGCCGGCACGGTGGGTATCCTCACCGCTCTGGCGATCCAGCGTCTCGCCAACCCGGACCGGATGATCGTGGCGGCCAAGCATCCGCGGCAGCGGGCCGCCGCGAAGATGGTTGGCGCCACGGAGGTCGTCCGTCCCGAGCACGCCGTCAAGGCCGTGCGGCGCGGGGACCACGCGGTGAAGCTCACGCCCGAGCGAGGGCCGGAGTTCCTGCTGGGCGGCGTCGACGTGGCGATCGAGTGCGTGGGCTCCAAGGCGGCGTTGGACCTGGCGCTGCGCACGACGAAGGCGGGCGGGCGCGTCGTTCTCTCGGGCATCCCGGGCGGTGGCGCGGACCTCACGCCGCTGTGGTTCCGTGAGCTGGAACTGGTGGGCGCCTACACCGGCGGGACCGAGGACATGGGCGGCGAGCGCCGGCGCACGTTCGACATCGCGATGGAGATCGCCGGCATGGCGCCGATGCTGGAGGACCTGGTGGGCGCCGTGTACCCGCTGTCCCGCTGGCGCGAGGCGCTGGACCACGCCCTCGGCGCGGGCAAGCTCGGCACGTTCAAGGTGGCGTTCGCGCCCCAGGAGACCTAAAGGAGCACGCGAGGATGCCCAGACCCGGATTCGTACTGGACGTGGACGAACGCACACCGCCCCTGCTCGTGCACGAGGGCGAGGGCTTCCGCATGCAGAAGTTCCCGCTGGGCACCCGCGTGGTGTACCCACCGGACCCGCTTCCCGGCATCCGCGACGTGCACGCCGCGATCGAGCACGCGCTGCGTCACCCGCAGGGCGACTCGAAGCCGCTGCCGGAGCTGTTGTTCGCGGGGATGAAGCTCACGATCGCGATCGACGACATCTCGATCCCACTGCCGCCCATGACCACTCCCGACGTCCGCCAGCGGATCCTGGAGCACGTGATCGAGATGGCTGCGGGCAAGGGCGTGGAGGACGTGCAGCTGATCGTCGCCACCGCGCTGCACCGGCGGATGACGGCCTCGGAGATCAAGCGCATGACCGGCGAGCGCGTGTTCCGGAGCTTCTACCCGAACGAACTGGTCAACTTCGATGCGGAGGACCGCGCGGCGCTCACCCACGTCGGCAAGACCGAGCAGGGCGAGGACGTGGAGATCAGCGCGCGCGCCGCCGGATCCGACCTGATCGTGTACGTGAACATCAACCTGGTGGCCATGGACGGCGGGCACAAGTCCGTGGCGGTGGGTCTGGCCAGCTATCGGTCCCTCAAGCATCACCACAACGTGGAGACCATGCTGCACTCCAACAGTTACATGGATCCGCGCGAGGGTCACAGCGCGATCAACGACTCCACGGTGCGGATGGGCCGGTTCCTGGCGTCGAGCGGCGTCAAGATCTTCCAGATCGAGACGACCGTGAACAGCGAGACCTTCCCCAAGAACCTCGGCTTCCTGAACCGGCGTGAGTGGGAGTGGAGCGGCTACGACCAGGGGCTGATGATGGCCGCGAAGAAGGGCAACGACCTCTCGCCGCCACGGGTGCGCCGAGAGTTCTTCCGCCGGGTGGAGGCTCCCTACAAGCTCACCGGCATCAACGCGGGCGAGGTCGAGGCCGTGCACGAGCGCACCCTGGCGAACCTGCACCGTCAGCAGCTGGTGGAGGTCCAGGGCCAGTCCGACGTCCTGGTCATGGGCATCCCGTACCTGGGGCCCTACAACGTGAACTCGATCCTGAATCCGATCCTGGTGCACTGTCTGGGCCTGGGATACCTGTTCAACATGTACCGGAACAAGCCGCTCGTGCGTCAGGGCGGTGTCGTCATCATGTTCCACCCGGTGCCCTGGGAGTTCCACCAGATCCACCACCCCAGCTACATCGACTTCTTCGAGGAGGTCCTGGCCGAGACCACCGACCCCAAGACGATCGAGTCGAAGTTCGAGGAGCGGTACGCCACCGACCCGTGGTACCAGCACCTGTACCGCACGAGCCACGCGTACCACGGCGTCCATCCGTTCTACATGTGGTACTGGGGTGCGCACGGGCGCGACCACGCCGGCGACGTGATCTTCGTCGGTGGGGAGCCGAAGTCGGTCGCGCGCCTGGGGTACCGGCGCGCCGACTCCATGCGCGACGCGCTGGAGATGGCGAAGGACACGGTGGGGCCGAGCCCCTCGATCACCTACTTCCACGCGCCGCCGGTGATGATCGCGGACGTGCACTGAGGAGGAGCGGACGATGGGCGTGCGAGCCGAACTGAAGGAGATGGCCGGAGGGTTCCGGTGGGGCCGGCGGTCGTTGGTGCCCCGCAGCGCCGAGCCGTACACCGAGCCGCGGGAGGAGCGGGCCTTCCCCACGGCGTGGGCTCGCACGCCTGCGGCCGTCGCCGCACGTCAGACGATCCTGAAGTTTGGCCTGAAGCCCCTGCTGTGGAACGAGGTCACGCCGCGCGTGCACGGCCTGGAGAACCTCCAGGGTGTGCGTGGTCCGGTGCTGTTCGTGTCGAACCACTCGAGTCACATCGACGCCACCCTGATCATGACCACCCTGCCCGACGAGTGGCAGGCCAGGACCGCCGTGGGCGCGGCGAAGGACTACTTCTTCGACGTGTGGTGGCGCCAGACCTTCACCGCGCTGGCCTTCGCGGCCTTCCCGATCGACCGTGCCGGCGGCGGCAGGCGCGCGACGTCGATGGCGCGCGAGCTGATCGACGACGGATGGAGCCTGGTGGTGTTCCCCGAGGGCGCGCGCTCGCCCGACGGTCACCAGCAGCGGTTCCGCCACGGGGCGTCCCGCCTGTCCATCGAGGCCGGTATCCCGGTCGTGCCGATCGCGATCCGGGGTGCGTACCAGGCGATGCCGAAGGGACGGAGCTGGCCGCGTCCGGGACGTCCACCGGTCTCGATCCGCTACGGGCGCCCGCTGTTCCCGCGCGACGGCGAGACCCACCAGGACCTTTCCCTGCGGATGCAGGCGGCGATCGCCCAGCTCCACGATGAAGACGCCAGCACGTGGTGGGTGGCGTTGCAT
>JALYMB010000334.1 GCA_030773935.1 Actinomycetota bacterium
CGGCCGCACCGGTTCGCACCGCGCCGGGCCCCACCGGGAACGTCCCCGAGCCGAAGCGGGGCGCGCCCGAGAAGCACCGCCTCCTCGCCCTGGTCCCGCCCGAGGGGATCCAGCGCGTTGAGCGGGAGCAGGGTGACCGCATCAACGTGTGGCCGCACCTGTTGATCGAGGAGATGGTGGCCATGTTCGTGGTGCTCGCGGCCCTGGTGATCTTCTCGACCTTCGTCAACGCGCCGCTGCGCGAGCTGGCCAACCCCAACCTCACGCCGAACCCGTCGAAGGCGCCGTGGTACTTCCTGGGACTGCAGGAGCTCCTGCGCTACTTCCACCCGATGGTGGCCGGCATCACGATCCCGACCTTCATCCTGGTGGGCCTCGCGGCGGTCCCCTACGTGGACCGCAACCCCAGCATCAAGCCGGGTGACCGCAAGATCGCCATCACCATGTTCACCATGTTGTTCATGTTCGGCGCCACACTCACGATCATCGGCTCGTTCTTCCGCGGCCCCGGGTACAACTGGATCTGGCCGTGGTCACAGGGGGTGTTCTTCGAATTGTGACGACCCTCGCGATCTCCTCCACCACCGTCGTCGCGATCGTCGCGATCGTGGTGATGGACCTGTTCGCCGTCGCGTTCGGATTGTCGTTCCTGCGCGCGCGCCGGGCGGAGCAGGTGGCCCCTCAGGCGCCGGGGTTCCCACCGGCGCCGTTGGCGAAGGGCCCGAAGGCCGTGTCCCGCAGGGAGTTCTTCCGGAGGTCGCTGCTGACCTCCCTGGCCGTGTTCACCGCGCAGTTCGGCGCCGCCTCGCTCGCGATGTTGTGGCCGAACCTGAAGGGTGGCTTCGGCTCCGTGATCAACGCCGGCAACATCGCCGACATCAAGGCGGAGATCGAGGACACCGAGGGTCCCGCCTACAACGGCGCCGGCCGCTTCTACATCGTCCCGTACGCCGGGAAGCCCTCCGGTGACGTGGATTACGCCCTCACCGGCGTGACGGCCGGCGGCATCATGCCGCTGTACCAGCGATGCGTGCACCTGGGATGCCGGGTCCCGTTCTGCGGCTCCTCGAAGTGGTTCGAGTGTCCCTGCCACGGCTCGAAGTACAACGAGGCGGGCGAGTACCAGCTTGGTCCGGCCCCTCGCGGCATGGACCGCTTCGCGATCACGGTGGACGGCGGCGGCAACGTCCTGGTGGACACCTCCGCGCCGATCCTGGGACCGCCGCGCGGAACCGACACGATCAGCGAACCGCCTCAGGGCCCCTTCTGCGTGGCTCCGGGCTAGCTCAGGAACGAGAGAGGGAGGACGAGGACGCACATGCTGGCACTGTCGAAGGCGCTGAGCATCGTGCTCCTGATCTCGGGCGCCCTGATCCTTGCGATCGCGCTGGCGGTGCTCTTCCTTCGTGGCCGAGCCAGGGAGCGCGGCCCCGACATCCCCGCCGCCATGCGTCCGGGTCCGCCCGACGCCGCCCTGGAGACGCCCCTGCTGCAGAAGCTGCAGGGCTGGAGCCTGGTCCTGGTGCTCTTCTTCGCGGTGTGGATCCCGTTCAACTGGCTGCGCGAACCCTCGGAGAACCTCAAGCAGGATCAGGACCTGCAGACCGAGGCGATCGCCCGCGGACAGCGCTCGGTGGAGCTGTTCAGCGAGGAGAACCAGGCCGGCGTCGGCTGCGTGCGGTGTCACGGCCCGGAGTTGCGCGGCAGCGTGATCCAGGCCGGCGTGGACGTCAACGGCGCCCTCGCCTACGTCGCCACGCCGAACCTCACGACCGTCTGCGGCGGGCCGAACACGAACCATCCGTTGATCAAATCCCTGGCCGACATCTACACGACGATCGAGCAGGGCCGGGGCGTGATGCCGTCGTGGAGCATCAAGTACAAGGGCGCGCTGGACGACCAGCAGATCAACGACATCGTCCAGTACCTCGTCTTCATGAGCTCGAAGAACGTTCCGTACGCCCAGAACGTCTGCCTGAACCAGGACGCCGCCGACGCCGCCGCGAGCCCGAGCGCCTCGGCGTCCGGTTCGGCCTCGGCGTCCGGTTCGGCCTCGGCCTCGCCGAGCGCCGCCGAGAGCCCCACCCCGGAGGCCACGTCGTAGATGAAGACCTGTCTGGGATTCCACGTGGAGTGCGGCACCCTGATGAAGGGCGCCGGCGTCGCCGTGATGGGCTTCATCCTCTTCGTGGGAAGCATCTACGTCATCCTGGCGGCGGTGTTCGGCCGCTGGATGGGCTACCTCGTGGTCGCCATCGCCTTCTTCGGCTGGATGATCCTGCTCTCATCGATGTGGCTGTTCGGCTTCTACGCCCAGGGGCCGGTCACCAAGACCAACCTGGGACCGCGCGGGCTCGAGCCGGCCTGGGTGCCCCTGAAGGCCGGCCTGGAGGCCACGGACACGTATCACACGTTCGCCGCCTATCCGGGGGAACCGTGGTCGGAACCGACACCGAAGCAGGAACCGTCGGTCCTGTCGGTGACGAGCGTGGTGCAGACGTTCATGGCCGAACAGGCCAACGAGGAGCTGGGTCTCGCCGATACCGACCCCGAGGCGATCCTCAACACCCAGTTCACCGTCGACAGCATCCGGTTCGCGCCGGAAGGTGACGTTTCGCTTGCCGTGGTGACCGCCTTCTTCAACGGCGGCGGTCCGCTCACCACCGTCACGCTGTACCACAACAGCGGGAGCGTGCAGCGGTACTCGCTGATGTTCCTGGGCGGCTCCCTGCTGTTGTTCGCGTTGCACCTGCCGCTGCTCGACCGGGCTGAGAAGAAGCGCAAGGCGTTCCTGACCGGCGGCAACGCGCCGCCATGGTACGGCCCCGCGTGAGGGAGGAGGAGACGAGATGATCGGTGTTGAGGTCCCTCTCCTGGATCAGGGGAGCGTCCAGTTCATCCTGTTCGGCGTGATGGTCATCGCGACGGGCATCTTGATGTGGATCACCATCGCCAAGTAGCGGCGGATCTACGGACGGGTGAGGTCGGCGACGGCGCGGCCGCGGCGCTTGACCTCGGCCAGGGTCGCCTTCCGCTGCTCGTAGAAGGCCAGGATCTGCAGCTCGATCGCCAGATCCACCTTGCGCACCGACACCCGGGCCGGCACCGCGATCACGGCGGGCGCGAAGTTCAGGATCGATCGGATCCCCGCCGCCACCATGAGGTCGGCCACCTCCTGCACGGCGCCGGCGGGCGTCGCGATCACCCCGATCGCGATCTCCTCGGTCTTCACCAGCGTCGGGAGGTCGTCGATGTGGCGGATCGGCATGCCCCCCGCCATCTCCCCCACCTTGGCGGGATCCGTGTCCACCAGACCGGCCACGCGGAACCCTCGTTCGGCGAAACCCTTGTAGTTGGCCAGGGCGTGACCGAGGTTGCCGATGCCGGCGATCACGATGGCCCAGTGCTGGGTCAGCCCCAGTTCCCGCCGGATCTGGTGGACGAGATAGGCCACGTCGTAGCCCACGCCGCGCGTTCCGTAGGAGCCCAGGTGCGACAGGTCCTTGCGGACCTTCGCCGAGTTCACGCCGGCGGCCTCGGCCAACGCCTCGGAGGAGACGGTGGTGGTGCCGGCCGAGGCCATGTCCACGAGCGCGCGCAGGTACACGGGCAGTCGCCCGACGGTGGCCTCGGGGATCGAGCGCTCCCGCGAGGTGGACCGCTTCTGGGGCTGCATGGGCGCATGCTAGCGCGTTCGTGAAACCGTTCGCAAAGGCACAAGCGTGCCTGACGGTCAGGGGCTCCGGGGGTCCTGCGCTCCCGCCGCCAACCTGGCGAGCTCGGCCGGATCCACCTCCAGCTCGAAGCGCTCACGCCCGTCCATCGTCACGACGGGGATCCGGACCCCGTATTCGAGCTCCAGCGCATCGTCGCCGGAGATGTCGACCTCCTCCAGGACGAAGGGGGTGCGCGCTCGCTGAGCCTCGAGCACCTCCCGGGCGCGATCGCACAGGCCGCACCCGGGACGGGAGTACAGGACGACGAGCACGGCGCGGATGGTACCCGCCGGGGTCGAGAAGGACGCGGGCTGCTAGAACAGGGACGTGGAGGACGACACCCGTGACGACGTCGAACTGCACCGCGCGCTCAGCGGCGGCGATCGGGACGCCTTCGACGAGCTGTACCGGCGGTACGCCTCGGCCGCGTACGGCCTGGCCGTCCGCCTCACGGGCCAGCAGGTCCTCGCCCAGGACGTGGTGCACGACAGTTTCCTGGCCCTGTGGCGGGCTCCCGAGGCCTACGACCCCGCACGGGGTCCCTTCCGTACCTTCTTCCTGTCCCTGGTCCACCACCGGGCCGTGGATACGATCCGGCGCGAGGAGCGGATGCGCAGGAGGAACGAGCGTGCGTCGAACCTCGAGCCCGTCACCGGCGAAGACGTTGCGGAGGACGTGGTGGATGCGGCCTACCTGTCGGTCCGCCGTCGGGAGGTCCGGGAGGCACTCACCAAGCTTCCACCGGACCAGCGCACGGTGCTGGAGATGGCCTACCTCGACGGCCGCACGCAGGCGGGGATCGCCGAGGAGCTCGGCATCCCGCTGGGTACGGTGAAGACCAGGACCTTCGCAGCCATGAAGAAGCTGCGGGCCGCACTCTCCCAGGAGGACTGAGTGGACGCAGACCACGACCGGATCGAGGAGCTGCTGGCCGGCTACGTCCTGCGGAGCCTCTCCGGCGACGACGCCCGCGAGGCCGACCGGCTCCTCTCCGAGCACGTGCCCTCCTGCCCCGCCTGCCGCGCCACCCTGAACGAGTTCCAGGCCCTGATGGGCGAGATGGCCCTGAGCGCCGAGCCGCTCGCCCCGCCCGAGATGCTGCTCCCCAGGCTCCATCGCGAGATGGGTGCGCCCACGCCCCGGCGCCGGCCGGTCGCGGCGATGGCGGCCGCCGGCGCGATCGTGGTGGTGGTGGGGATGACCGGCCTTGCGGTGAGCCAGGGGATCCGCGCCTCGAACGCGGATCGGCAGAGCGCCCTGATGGGCGAGGCCCTGCGGGTGGCGAGCCGGCCCGACGCCAGCCAGGTGCCGATGGTGGGGAACGGCGCCTCCGGCGCGTCGGGGGCGCCCGTCGAGATCAGCGCACCGGGCGTCGAGGTCGTCTACCTGGTGTGCAACGATGTGGCGCCGCCGGCCGCCGGCATGGTGTATCGCGTGTGGTTCGGCCAGGGCACGTCGTTCCGATTCGTCAGGGCCTTCGAGCCCGAGGCCGACGTGACGGTCCTTCGCCTGGAGTTCGATCCCTCGACGATCGACCGGATCGTGATCACCGAGGAGCCCTCGGACCTCGCGCCCACGCAGCCCGACCTGTCCGCGATCCGTTGGAGCGACGCCGCCTAGATCTGGACCAGGCCACGGAGGCTCAGGAACCCGCCAACGGCCACGATCGCGCCGGCCGACAGCACGGGCACCATGTGCCCCCAGAAGCTGGACAGCCTCGCCGCCATGGCCTCGCGAGCCCTCAGGGCGCCCAGGCCGATCACGATCAGCGCGCCGGCGAGTCCGGCGCTGAACGCGACGACGAGCGACAGCCCGAAGGCGACGCGGTGCGCACCGATCGCCCCCAACATCACGATCAGCGCGCTCGGCGCCGGCAGGATGCCGCCTCCCAGAGCCAGCGCCGCCAGGCCCCTACGGGACAGAGCGCCGCCGTCCGGCGCGACGTGGGGGTGCGTGTGGCCCGCCAGGCCGTGGTCATGGGCCCCGTCATGGACGTGGCGCCGGGACTCCATCCAGGCGCCGATCCGTGCGATCAGCAGAGAGGTGCCAAGGCCCAGCGCGACGAGTCCGGAGGCCAGCCCCAGCCACGGGTAGAGGGTCTCCGGCCGGAAGGCGCTCTCCAGTGCCAGGACGGCGAGGCCGAGAGCCAGCACGGATACCGTGTGCATCACCGCGATCGCCGTGCCGACCGCCACGGCCTGGCGGACCTTCGCTCCCGAGCTCACCATGCACGCCGCCATCAGGGTCTTGCCGTGCCCCGGCAGCAGTGCGTGCCAGGCGCCGAACGCCAGGGCCAGCAGCAGCGCCAGGGCCACCAGAGGCAGACCCTGCTCCGTCACGAGGCCGGCGAACGGGCCGCCCTCCACCCCCGGCCGGGCTCCCACGCTCGCCTCGTCGGTCTCGCACGTCGCGGCCGGGGAGGCATCGGAGGCGCCGGGTGCAACGTCGAACCTCGCCGTCGTGACCTTCAATGGACTGCTCAGCAGTTCGTTCGGGTACCGGCGGAGCTCGTCGCTCACGCTCGCCACCGGCACCGACGAGTTCGTCACGACGGCGCCGTCCACGCCCGCAGCGGTGATCTCGCGCCATCCGGTCCGGTCCGCATCGGTGGTGTCGTCGACCTCCACGCGCGAGCGATCGGCGATCGGCGTCGTCAGCAGTCCCTCGAACCGGGTGACGTTCAGGCCGGCCTGTCCGGTCCGGAACTCCGCCGTCCCACACTCGTAGCTGAGACGCACCCCGGAGCCGTCGACGGTGATGTGGAGGCCGGCCGCCACGTCGGCGCCGGTGGCGTCCGCCCACGTCTGCAGCTCGTCGTCGCTCACCCGCCCGTCGCCGTCGCTGTCCTGCTCCGCACGCAGCTGCTGAGTCGGGATCTCCGCGATGTCGATCGCGACCACGACGCGAAGCTGGCCGGGCGTCGCCTCGATGCCCGCGTAGTGGTTCACGGTGAAGTTGCCGAGGGGATGGGCCGAGGCTGCCGCTGCCGGCCACAGAGCCGCGACGGCCGCCACACCCAGGATCGCCACCCCACGGTGGAGCCGGGTCACCGCGCACCTCCCAGGGAGCGCAGCGTCGCCTGCGCTTCAGCGGCGTACCGGATCGAGAAGAACGGGTTCGTGCCGACCGCCTGCGTGAGGAACCCACGGGCGGCCGTCCGATCGCCGAGCGCGAGCTGGATCATCCCGGCGTGGAACAGCGACAGGGCGTTGCGCGTGCCGAGCGAGAGCGCCTTCCGCGAGTAGCGAGCGGCCAGGCGGTCTTCACCGTTGGCATGCAGGGCCCACGCCAGCGCGTCCGCGACCAGGATCGAGTGGCGTCGGTTCCACTCCGCGCGGGCCGTCTCCAGCGCCGCCGCGGCGTCGCCGTGATCGGCCTGGTACAGGGAGAGCTCCAGGTCCACGTTCACGCCGTTCGAGACGAACAGACGCTGGATGGTGGAGACCAGGTCGAACTGCTCCCGGGCGAGTTCGGTCTCACCCGTCAGCTGGTACAGATCGCCGAGCGCGATCACGTACTCGGGCGAGGGATAGCGCTGCGTCACCTCGGTGTAGCGGGCGATCGCCTCCCGAACGTCGCCGCGGGCCCACGCCACCTTTGCCAGCCCGGCCTGCGGAGGGACGAACGCCGGCGCCAGGTTCGTGCCCAGCCGGTACTGCTCGGCCGCCTTCCCGAGCCGCCCGCCGTTGAAGTACAGC
This sequence comes from Actinomycetota bacterium, assembly GCA_030773935.1. Lineage (GTDB taxonomy): Bacteria > Actinomycetota > UBA4738 > UBA4738 > HRBIN12 > JALYMB01. The sequence continues at coordinate 7,415 of JALYMB010000334.1, forward strand.
TCCCCGAGCTGGTTCGCGGCCCACGCGCGATCCAGCTGCGTCGGCGCGAACGCTTCGGCGCCGCGCATCGCACGGATCGCCCCGGCGACGTCGCCCCGGAGCTCACGCGCGTACGAGACGCGGGCGTAGGACGCCAGGTCCGGTCTGGTGTCGACCATCCTCTGGAAGGTGGCGAACGCGTCGTCGTAGCGCCCCAGCTCCACCTGGGCGTCACCGATCACGCCGTACACGCTCCCGTTGTACGGATCGACGGCCTCGGCCCGCTCACCCCAGTCCAGCGCAGCGGCGAAGTCATGGCGGGCGGCGGCCAACGAGGCCATGCCCACCATCGCTTCGAAGTTGTCCTGTCCGTGCAGCTCGAGCGAGCGTTGCAGCACACCCTCGGCCTTCGGGTAGTACGTGGGGTCGGCCGTCACGCGTGCTTCCTGCACGTAGACGAGGCCCAGGGACGCGAAGGACTTCCAGTCCTGTGGGAAGGCCCGAAGCCGGGCCTGCAGCGCGGCGATCGAACCCTCGAGCGAACCGGCGGCGGCGGGCGCGAGCGGCGTGGACGCCCCGGGCGGCGC
>JALYMB010000335.1 GCA_030773935.1 Actinomycetota bacterium
CGGTTCCGTCGGCACCGAACGCCGGCCGCAGCCCGGCCAGCACCTCCGCCGTGGTATCGGGGCGGATGCCCTCGTCGCGATCGAACCGCGCGGGCTCGCCCGCGCGCTGCGGCACCTCGACGGCCACCACCTCGTCGGCCAGCGCGCCGGACTCCCACGCCGCGTGCGCCCGCGCATGGGAGCGTGCCGCCCAGGCATCCTGGGCCTCGCGGGTGAGGCCCAACTCGGCGCTCACCTCGTCGGTCCCCTGCCCCATGTGCTGCTCGGTGAAGGTCGACCACAGTCCGTCGTGGATCATGGAGTCGACGAGCGCGGCGTCGCCCAGGCGCGAGCCCTCGCGAGCCTTCGGCAGCACGTACGGCGCGTTCGTCATGGATTCCATGCCGCCGGCGACGGCGATGTCGATCTCACCGGCGCGGATCATCTGATCGGCCATCGCCACGGCGGACATCCCCGACAGACACACCTTGTTGACGGTGATCGCCGGCACTTCCTTCGGGACGCCACCGGCGATCGCCGCCTGCCGCGCGGTGATCTGGCCCTGCCCGGCCTGCAACACGTGGCCCATGATCACGTAGTCCACCCGCTCCGGTGCGACACCAGCCCGGGCCAGGGCTTCGGCGATCGCGATCCCGCCCAGATCCATCGCGCTGAACCCGGTCAGCGAACCCCGGAACTTCCCGATCGGCGTCCGAGCGCCGGCGACGATGACGGAACGGGTCATGCCGAGCAGTCTACGACCGGGGTGCGTGCGGGCGAGTCTCTAGGACCGATCGCGGGCGCTCACGGCACCCTCGATGACCTGGAGGATCTCGTTGCCGACGAGCTCGTCTCGTTCGATCAAGGCATCGGCCAGGGCCCGGTGGACGTCGCGGTTTGCGGCCAGCAGCGCCTCGACCTGCTGCTTCTGCTCGGTGAGGATGTCCTCAACGCGCTCCTTGCCCTGCTGGTCGGCCAGCACCTTGGCCACCAGGTTCGTCCGCCCGATCGGCCCTTCGGCGATCGCGTCGAACGAGATGAGGGAGCCGGCCATCCCGAACGAACCCACCATCTGCGCCGCGAGCGACGTGGCATGAGCGAGGTCGGCGGCCGGGCCGGTGCCCGACTCGCCCAGGAGCTGCTCCTCCGCCACCAGGCCGCCGAGCGCGATCGCGATCCCGGCCTCGATCTCCGAGCGGGTGCGGGTGAAGCGTTCCTCCGAGTCGCCGTGGGCCAGCAGGCCCAGTGAGCCGCGACGTTTGATGATGGACAGAACCTCGAGCCGTCGCCCCTTCCCCAGGAAGTAGGCCACCGTGGCATGGCCCGCCTCGTGGATGGCCACCGCCGAGCGGTCGCCCTCGGTGTAGACCACCGGCTGCTTGATGCCGATCTCGTCGGTGAGCTTGGCCTCGTACACGTCGTCGAGGCTCATCTGGCGCCGCCCGTCGCGGAGCGCCAGCAGGATCGACTCGTCGAACAGGTGCTCGATCATCACGGGCGTGTAGCCGAAGGTGTCGTGCGCCAGACGCTCGCGCGCCTGCGGATCGTCGAGCTGCTGGTGATGCGTCTTGCGGTCCATGAAGAAATCGATCAGCTCGGCGCGACCCTGCTTCGTCGGGAGATCGAAGTACAGGCGGCGGTCGAAGCGCCCCGGGCGGAGCAACGCGGGGTCCAGCTGATCGGCGCGGTTGGTCGCCGCGATCAACAGGATGTTGTTGTAGGCGGGCCGGAGCGACCGGATCTGCCGGTCCGAGGGAAGGTACGCGTTCAGCCAGCCGACCATGCGGGCCTTCATGCGGTCTCGCCACGGTGGCTGATCGAACGACTGCATCTCGATGAGCAGCTCGTTCACCATGGAGCCGGAGTCGCCGCTTCCGAACGCGGAGACCGTCCGGGACAGGCCGCCGTCGGCCGGCAGCGGCGAGGACACCACGCCCCCCCGAGCGCCCGCCACGGCGTCGATCTCCTCGATGAAGCCGATCGCGCCGCCCTCCTTGCGCGCCAGCTTTCGAAGGGCCTTGAAGAACGATCGGACCCGGCGGGCCGACATCCCCTGCCACATCGACGAGAACGCCGGCGCGGAGATGAACAGGAACGGAACGCCGGCCTGCTTGGCCATGGCCTTGGCGAGGTAGGTCTTGCCGGTACCGGGCGGACCCTCGAACAGGATGCCCCGGCGTGGGTTGCCCCCCAGCTCCTTGCGGAAGGTGGCGTAACCCAGGAAGACGTCGAGCGTGCGCACGACCTCGTCCACCTGCGTGTCCAGACCCTTCACGTCGCGCAGTCCCAGCTCGATCTGTTCGGGCCGCACGACGATGTGCGGCGAGCGCCCCGAGAAGAACGGCATCGCGACCATCGCGAAGATCGCGACGAAGATCAGGATCACCGGAAGGAACAGGATGAAGTCCGGCGGCAGTGCGGGGAGCTTCAAGGGCCGATGGTCGACGTAGCGATACCAGAGGTACAGATCCAGGATCCCGATGATCGCGTAGGCACGGATCAGGCGCTTGCGCCGCGTCCGCTCCCGCATCCGGAAGACATCGGCCCGGCCCTTGCGAAGCAGGGAGGAGCCCTCCACGATTGCGGCCTCGGCGGAGCGGTTCTTCTCAGTGGACACTCGTCACGCTCCTGGGTGGGGGCGGAGGGGGAGCACTCCAGTCGCTGTGGGCGAATCCTACGCCGCAGCGGCCCGATGCGTACATCCGCCATTCGGCACCGGCGGATGACCGTCCGACCCCGCGACGAGCCCGGGGCGTCGTGGGGCCGGGCCATCCTCGAGGCCCCTGCCGCTCGCCGGCGCGACCCGCTATCGTGCGCGGACGTGGCGCGCAAGAAGCAACCGCCGATCAGCGACGAGGACCGCCAGGTGGTCGGTCGCCTGCTGCGCGAGGTGCGCCGTGCCGCGGGCTACCGGTCCGTGGAGACCGCGGCCGGGGTCGCCGGCTGCCCCGCCGCCCGCCAGACGATCTACGCCTACGAGCGGGGTGGGTTCACGCCCTCGCTCGCCCAGTTCCTGGAACTCGTGGAGTTCTACGTCCTGGCGGCGCCGGTCCGCAGCGACGGCGCCAAGGCCGACGACGACCTGCGCGCCCAGGGCGTGGCCGCCGTCACGCGGGCGCTGGCGCTCCGCGTCTACCACGTCCCCGACGCCATGGACCTGATCGCGCGCATGCAGCCCGGGGCGCCGAGCCGCGGCCGCAGGAGGGCGACATGACGTTCACGCAGATCGACCATGTGGGCATCGCTGTCGACGACCTCGACGCCGCGGTGGAACGACACCGGCGGCTGCTGAGCGCCGATCCCGTCCACCGCGAGACCGTCGCCGATCAGGGTGTGGAGGAGGTCCTGTTCGCGGTCGGCGGGTCGTTCGTCCAGCTGCTGGGCTCGCTGGGACCCGACACGCCGGTCGGAGGATTCCTCGCGAAGCGTGGTGCGGGCCTGCACCACGTCGCGTACCGCGTGGACGACCTCGATGCCGAGCTCGCGACGCTGCGAGCCGCCGGAGCGCAGCTCATCGACGAGACGCCCCGACCCGGATCGCGGAACACGCTGATCGCGTTCGTGCACCCGCGCTCGACCGGCGGCGTGCTGGTGGAGCTGGTCCAGGAGCGGCCTGCGGACGCTACAGGTCCTTGAGGCCCTCGGCCGGCGCATCGACGAGCACCGCCACATTGCCCTCGGGGAGCTTGCCGTCGCCCATCAGCTGGTGGACCTCGGCGGTCTGTTCGAATCGGTACACGCCGCCGAGCGTGGGCTGGATCTTCCCCTCGATCACGAGGTCGTTGAAGGCGGCGGCCTGCTCGTCGTTGAACAGATGGGAACCCTGGTACCGCTTCTGCAGGTACCAGAGGTAGCGCACGTCGATCATGGTGTCGTAGCCCGAGGTGCCGGCGCAGATCACGATCATGCCGCCGCGGTCGCAGACGAAGTTCGACGTGGGGATCGTGTCCTGGCCCGGATGCTCGAACACGATGCGAGGCGAACGCTTCTCCCCCAGCACGTCCCAGATCGCCTTCCCGAACGCCTTCGCGCCGTCGAACCAGGCCTTCCACTCGGCCGAGTCCCACGCCGGCGGCACGCCCCAGTGGTCGAAGTTCTTGCGGTCGACGTAGCCGACCGCGCCCAGGGACTTCGCGTACTCGCCCTTCTCGGGACTGGAGACCACGGCCACGGCCTTGCCGCCGGCCTGGGTTACGAGCTGCACGGCAAGGGATCCGAGACCGCCCGATCCACCCCAGACCAGCACGACGTCGCCGGGCTCCACCGTGTGGGGCGGCCAGCCGTGCAGCATGCGGTAAGCGGTGGAGCCCGTCAGTGTCGGAGCGGCGGCCTCCTCCCACGTCAGGTGATCGGCCTTCGGCAGGCACTGGTGCGCCTGCACCTTCGTGAACTGCGCGAAGGACCCCCAGCACGAGTCGTAGCCCCAGACGCGGAAGCTCGCGGCCAGGCCGGGGTCGCCGCCGGCGAGCACGTGGGGGTCATCGGGGTTCCACTGGCCGGCGTGCTCCACCACGCGGTCCCCCACCTGCAC
>JALYMB010000336.1 GCA_030773935.1 Actinomycetota bacterium
GGGGTCGGAGCCGCTGTCGGCCTCGGTGAGGCCGAAGCAGCCGATCGCCTCGCCGGCGGCCATCTGGGGCAGCCACTCGCCCTTCTGCTCGTCGGAGCCGTACCGGTGGATCGGGAACATACTGAGCGAGCCCTGCACGCTCACGAAGGACCGCAGTCCGCTGTCACCTGCCTCGAGTTCGAGGCAGGCGAGGCCGTAGGACGTCGCGTTCGCGCCGAGGCAACCGTAGCCCTCCAGGTGCATACCGAGCAGACCCAGCTCCGCGGCGCCGGTCCGCACCTCCGCGGGAAACTCGCCGCGCTCGAACCAGTCGCCGACGCCGGGCAGCACCTCCTCGTGTACGAAGCGGCGGACGGCGTCGCGGATCGACAGCTCGTCCTGGGAGAGCAGCCCGTCGAGCAACAACGGATCCATCGGGTCGGACAGGCTCACGTGAACGCCCGCATGCCCGTGAGCGCCTCGCCAACGATCAAGGTGTGGATCTCCTGCGTGCCCTCGTACGTGAGCACCGATTCCAGGTTCAACAGGTGGCGGATCACCGGGTAGCCCGAGGTGATGCCGTCGCCACCCAGGATCGCCCGGGCGTCGCGTGCGATCTCCAGCGCCGCACGTGCGTTCGCGAGCTTGCCCATCGACGCGAGGTCCGCGCCGGCGGTCCCCTCGTCTCTCATCCTGCCCAGACGGAGCGCCAGCAGTGTCCCCTTGCCGACCTCCACGGCCATGGACACCAGCTTGGCCTGGATCAGCTGGAAGGAGCCGATCGGCCTGCCGAACTGCTCGCGCTCGACGGCATGTCGAAGTGCCGTCGAGAAGCAGTCGCGCGCCGCGCCCATCGCCCCCCACGCGATCCCGAGCCGAGCCTCGGTCAGACAGGACAGTGGCCCCTTCAGCCCCGTCACATCCGGCAGCACCGCGGTCGCCGGGAGGCGGACGCCCTCCAGGAACAGGTCGCTGCGCGCCGCCGCCCGCAGGGACCACGCGTCGTCGATCGAGCGGAACGTCACGCCGGATGTGTCGCTCGGCACGATGAATCCGCGGATCCCCTCGGCGGTCTGGGCCCACACGATCGCGACATCGGACACGGTTCCGTTCGTGTTCCACCGCTTGTGGCCGTCCAGGATCCAGTCCCCACCGTCGGAGCGAGCGCTCGTGGTCATGGCTCCGGCGTCGCTGCCGGCGCCGGGTTCGGTGAGCGCGAAGCAGCCGATCGCCTCGCCGGTGGCCAGCCGTGGCAGCCACTCCCGCTTCTGCTCCTCTGAGCCGAAGGTGTGGATCGGGAACATCACCAGGGACCCCTGCACGCTCATGAACGAGCGCAGCCCGCTGTCGCCGGCCTCGATCTCCATGCACGCAAGGCCGTAGTCGACGCTCGATCCCCCGGGGCATCCGTAGCCATCCAGATGCATCCCCAGGGTGCCGAGCGCGCCGAACGCCGGCGCGAGCTCCGTGGGGAACCGTCCGACGGCGAACCACTCCTCGATACCGGGGCGGATCCGCTCGTCCACGAACGCGCGCAGGCGGGTCCGCCACGCGAGTTCCTGCGGGGTGAGGAGCCGGTCGATCTCCAGCAGGTCCATCGGATCGAGCGGCTCGGCCATGGGCCACAGACTAGCGGGAGCGGTTCGCGTCAGGATGTCGATATCCGAACGCCCCGAACGTCGCTAGGGTGTCGGGGGTCACCGGACCCCCCAAGGAGGGACGAGCCATGAAGTACGTGCTGTTGATCTACGACGACGAGAAGGCCTTGGCCGGCCTCTCCCCCGAGCAGCAGGAGCAACTCGGGTCGGAGCAGTTCAAGAGGTACAGCGAGTACTCCCAGTGGCTGGAGGAGAAGGGGCTGTTCAAGGCCGGCGACGCTCTCCACGGCACCGAGCAAGCCACGACCGTCCGGGTGCGCGACGGCAGGACCGTGACGACCGACGGCCCCTTCGCCGAGACGAAGGAGCAGCTCGGCGGGTACTACGTGATCGAGGCCGAGAACCTCGACCAGGCGATCGATGCCGCGGCGCGGTGCCCGGGAGCCGAGACCGGCTCCATGGAGGTCCGCCCGATCATGGACATCATGTAGGGATCTCGATCGAACGAACCACCGCGAGCCGTGAGGTCGTCGACCGCCTGTTCCGGCGCGAGTCGGGACGAGCGGTCGCGACGCTCATCCGTATCCTCGGCGACTTCGACCTGGCCGAGGAGGCCGTGCAGGAAGCGTTCGCGGTGGCGCTGGAGCGATGGCCCGCCGACGGTCTGCCCGACAACCCGGGCGCCTGGATCACGACGACGGCTCGGAACCGAGCGATCGACCGCCTCCGGCGGGAGCGTCGGTTGCGCGAACGGTCCGACACCCTCCGCCAACTCGCCCATCTGGAGGCTCTAGGCGACGAGATGACCGAGATCCCCGACGAACGCCTGCGCCTCATCTTCACCTGCTGTCACCCGGCGCTCGCGCCCGACGCCCGGGTGGCGCTCACGCTGCGGACGGTCGGTGGTCTGTCGACCCGCGAGATCGCGCGCGCCTTCGTCGTGAGCGAGCCGACGATCCAGCAGCGGCTGGTCCGAGCCAAGCGGAAGATCCGCGAGGCCGCCATCCCGTACCGCGTCCCCCCTGCCGAGCTGCTTCCCGAGCGCGTGGACGGCGTGCTGGCCGTCCTCTACCTGATCTTCAACGAGGGGTACGCCGCCACCGAGGGCCCCCTCGTGCGCGCCGAGCTCTGCGACGAGGCCATCTGGCTCGCACGCGTGCTGGCCACATTGATGCCCGCAGAGCCCGAGGCGCTGGGCCTGCTGGCGCTCATGCTGCTGCAGCACTCCCGGCTCGCCGCGCGGGTGAACGCCGAGGGCGATCTGGTCCTTCTGGACGACCAGGACCGCACGCGCTGGGATCAGGACATGATCCACGAGGGCGTTCGTGCTCTGGACCTCGCCGTCGCCATGGACGCGCCCGGTCCGTACCAGCTGCAGGCCGCGATCGCCTCGCTGCATGCGCGCTCGCCGGGGCCCGAGGCGACGGACTGGACGCAGATCGCCGCGCTGTACGGGGCTCTGCTGCGCCTGCAACCCACGCCGGTCGTCGAGCTGAACCGTGCGGTGGCGATCGCCATGGCCGACGGCCCCGCGGCGGGGGTCCCCCTGGTGGACGCGCTCGCCGGCGAACTGGACGGATACCACCTGTTCCATTCCACG
>JALYMB010000337.1 GCA_030773935.1 Actinomycetota bacterium
CCTTGGCTTTGTCGAGAAGGCCCATACTCGTCCCTCCTTGATCCGGTTCCAGCCAGTCTTTCAGATGAGGCGATGTGACGGTGCCGCCGGTTGGGGCAGCAGCTACGATCCGGACGCGTGCTGGATCTGGTGATCGCGAACGCGGCGGTGGTGGACGGGACGGGCGGCGCAGCGTTTCCCGGCTCGGTGGGGGTCCGGGGCGACCGGATCGTCTGGATCGGGCGCCCGGGCGCGGCCGAACCCGAGGCGACCCGCCGCATCGACGCCCCTGGACGCTCCCTGGCACCCGGCTTCGTCGACGTTCACAACCACTCCGACGTGGTGCCGCTGGTGGAGCCGTGGATGGACTCCGCGCTGCGCATGGGCTCGACCACGGTCGTCGTGGGCAACTGTGGTGCGTCGCCGTGGCCCCCGGCGGGAGCTCCGGAGATGGCCACCTTGACGGGTGTGTCCCCAGAGGATCTGGACATGTCCTGGCCCACGTTCGGGGGCTTCCTGGATCGGCTCCAGGCATGCGGCCCGGCCGTGAACGTGGCGGCACTGGTGGGCCACGGCGCACTCCGCCAGGAGGCGATGGGCCTGAGCAGGCGCGACCCCACGCCCGAGGAGCTCGCGCAGATGAGACGCCAGACCACCGAAGCCATGGAGGCAGGCGCGATGGGGCTGTCCACCGGGCTGATCTACGTGCCCGGCGTCTACAGCCGCACCCCCGAGGTCGTCGCGCTGGCGCGGGTGCTTGCGCCGTTCGGAGGGGTCTATGCGAGCCACATCCGCGGGGAGGGGCGCGATCTGTTCGCGGCGGTTCGGGAGGCGATCGAGATCGCGCACCGAGCCGGGGTGCCCGCGCATGTGAGCCATCTGAAATGCGAGAGCGACCTGGTCTGGGGCCGCACGGAGGAGCTCCTGACGCTGTTCGACGGGAGCGACGCCTCCGCCGACCAGTACCCGTACGCGGCCTGGGGTTCGGTGCTGTGGTCGCTGCTGCCGGGCTGGGCGCCGGTGGGCGAGCTGTCGGCGCTGCTGGGGGACCCCGCGACACGGCGGCGTCTGGTGCGGGCCGTTGAGCACGGTGAGCCGGACTTCCAGAGCTCGGTCGAGGGCGTGGGGTGGGGCCGCATCGTCGTGGAGAGCACGGCCGACCTCCGGTGGAACGGGCGTGACCTGGCAGCGATCGCGGCCGCCATGGAGGTCGAACCCGCGGACGCCATGTTCCGGCTGTTGCTGGAGGAGCCCGACACCGCGGTGATCGGCCACGCGATGCACGAGGACGACGTGCGGGCGATCGTCGCGCGTCCCGACGTGATGGTGGCCTCCGACGCCTCGGCGATGTCGCCCTCAGGTCCCCTGGGCGGCGTGCCCGTCCACCCCCGCAACTACGGCACGTTCCCGAGGGTGCTGGGGCGCTACGTCCGGGATGAGGGGGTGCTCACACTGGAGGCCGCCGTTCGCAAGATGACCTCACTGCCCGCCGACCGGTTCGGGCTGGCCGGCCGTGGAAGGATCGCGGAGGGCGCCTTCGCCGACCTGGTGCTGTTCGACCCGGCCACGATCGCCGACCGGGCCACGTTCGAGTCGCCGCACGCATACCCGGAGGGGATCGACGCCGTGGTGGTGAACGGCCGCATCGCGTGGGACGGAGCGAACCGGGAGCGCGCGGGGCAGGTGCTTCGTCGCGGCGAACCCTGATCCGAGGGGTACGCGGTCACGCCTCCGAAAGGTTCCGATCGCTCGACGCTCACCAACCCCGGACGAGGTATGGAGCCGGCGGTCGGATTCGAACCGACGACCGAGCGATTACAAATCGCTTGCGCTACCGGGCTGCGCCACGCCGGCCTCGTGCGAGTCTACCCGCGGGCGTCGCGCCGGAAGGCGGGTTCGGCCACCACGAGCGCCCAGATGGTCAGTCCGCCCAGCAGCACCTGCAGCACGGCTCTGGGGTTCCCCTGGATGAGCGAGACCAGTCCCACCAGGGCCGTGATGCCCGCGAGGCCCATCCCCAGCGACCGGCCGACCGCGACCAGTCGGAGCACGAGGATCCCGGCCACGACATCGACGGCCCCCAGGACGACGACCAGCGTCGCCAGTGTCCGCGTCCCGCCGCCCACCTCCTCTCCGTTCACCAAGACGTCCGAGCCGGCCAGCACGACGATCAGGCCGGCGAGCAGCGTGAGGGCGCCCGCGGTGATCAACATGCCCCCCGCGGCCGTCACCACCGGCGTCCGGCGGCGCGGGCCCGGGGGAGGCGTGGGCACGCCGGCATCTCCGAAGG
>JALYMB010000338.1 GCA_030773935.1 Actinomycetota bacterium
TGCTCCGGCTCCTCGGCGCTCGCGGGGACGGTGTCGCCACCCGCGGCCGGGGATCCCGCCGCGGCCTCGGGCTCACCGACGGCCTCGACGGCCTCTTCCATGTCGGCGAAGTCGGGCGCGGGCTCGAGCGGTTCCGCTGAGGCCTCCGGGGCTGCCTCGGCTGCGGCCTCCGGCTCCGGGTCGGCCTCGGCCTCGATCTCGGTCCCCTTGGGTTGCAAGGGTTGACCGCCGACCTGGCGCATGCTGAGGCTGATACGACGGCGGCTCACGTCGACGTCGATAACCTTCACCCGCACCTCGTCACCCACCGAGAGCACGGCCTCCGGCGACTCCACGTGCTGGTCGGACAGCTCGGAGATGTGCACCAGCCCCTCGATGCCCTGCGCCACTCGGACGAACGCGCCGAACGGCACGAGCTTGGTCACCTGACCCTCGATGATCTCGCCGGCCTGGTACTTGCGCTCGAACTCCTTCCAGGGGTCTTCCTGGGTGGCCTTGAGCGACAGCGAGACCCGCTCGCGCTCGAGATCGACGTCGAGCACCTCGACCTCCACCTCCTCGCCGACCGTCACGACCTCGCTGGGATGATCCACGTGCTTCCACGAGAGCTCCGACACGTGCACGAGCCCGTCCACACCGCCCAGGTCTACGAACGCACCGAAGTTCACGATGCTGCTCACGGTGCCCTTGCGGCGCTCGTTCTTCTGCAGCCCCTGGAGGAACGTCTTGCGGCCCTCGGACTGCGATTCCTCAAGGAACGCCCGGCGGCTGAGCACGACGTTGTTGCGGTTCCGGTCGAGCTCGATGATCTTGCATTCGAGCTCGGTGCCCACGAACGGCGCCAGGTCACGGACGCGTCGAAGGTCGACGAGGGAGGCGGGCAGGAACCCGCGAAGACCGATGTCCAGGATGAGGCCGCCCTTGACCACCTCGATGACCGGACCGGTGATGGTCTGGCCGGAGTTCATGATCTCCTCGATCCGCCCCCAGGCTCGCTCGTATTGCGCGCGCTTCTTCGACAGGATCAGCCGGCCCTCCTTGTCCTCCTTCTGGAGCACGAGGGCCTCGACCCGCTCGCCCACGTGGACGACCTCGTTGGGGTTCACGTCGTGGCGGATCGACAGTTCCTTCGAGGGGATGACCCCCTCGGACTTGTAGCCGATGTCCAGCAGAACCTCGTCGCGGTCGATCTTGACGATCTCGCCCTCGACGATGTCCCCGTCGTTGAAGTCGCGGAGGGAGGCCTCCATGGCCACGATCAGCTCTTCGGGTGTCAGGTCGCGCTCAGGCACGGCCTTGGTGGTCTCTTCCGTCTCGATGCGGACCATCTCCTTCTGCTCGCGCATGACGCGCACCACCGGCAGGTGGGATTTGCCGATGGCGCAGGCGCGCCGCGCGGACGCATGGATGGTAGCCGCGCGCGCAGAGGGCCGTCAACGCGAACCCGCAGGTCACGCCGCAGGAACGATCCTCAGTGGCCCGCCGGGGCCGCCTGGGACCAATCGGGCCCCCAGCCCAGGTCGGCACGCAGCTGCACGTCGAGGTCGACCGCCGTCTCCATCCGCTCCTTCACCAGGGCGCCGGCCTCATCCACGCGGTCGGCGGCCACCTCGAACACCAACTCGTCGTGCACGGTGAGGAGCATCCGGCACCCGAGGTCCTCACGATCGCGCAGCGCGGCGTCCACCGCGATCATCGCGACCTTGAAGACGTCGCTGGCACTCCCCTGGATGGGGGCGTTCAGCGCCATCCTCCTTCCCAGGTCGCGCACCCGTGGGTTGGCCGCCTGCAGCTCGGGGATGTAGCGGCGGCGGCCCAAGAGCGTCTCCGTGTAGCCGTCCACGATCGCCCGATCCACCTGGCGGTCCAGGTACTCGCGGATCGTGGGGAACGCGCCGAAGTAGGCGTCCATGATCTCCTGTGCCTCGTCGGGCGCGATGTCCAGACGCGACGCGAGGCCCCACGCATTCATCCCGTATGCCAGACCGTAGTTCACCATCTTCGCCCGGCTGCGGAGCGCTGGGTCCACCGCGTCCTCCGGCAGCCCGAACACCCGCGCCGCCGTCGCGGCATGGATGTCGTGGCCCGTCGCGAAGGCTTCGCGCAGGCCCTCGTCGCTCGAGAGGTGGGCCAGGATCCGCAGCTCGATCTGGGAGTAGTCGGCGCACAGCAGCACCTGCCCGGGCTCCCCCGGGACGAACGCCCGCCGGATCTGCCGGCCGAGCTCGGAGCGCACCGGGATGTTCTGCAGGTTCGGGTTCGACGACGAGAGGCGACCGGTGGCGGCCACGGCCTGGTTGAACGACGTGTGAACGCGGCCGTCGCGAGGGTCGATCAGACGGGGCAGAGCCTCCAGGTACGTGGAGTTCAGCTTGTCCAGCTCGCGCCACTGCAGCAGGGCGTCCACCACCGGGTGCTGGTCGCGAAGCTTCTCCAGCACGCTGGCGTCGGTGGACAGCTGTCCCTTGGGGGTCTTCTTCCCCGGTGACAGACCGAGTTTCTCGTACAGCACCACCCGGAGCTGCGGCGGGGAGTTGAGATTGAACTCCTCGCCGGCGTGCCCGAAGACGTCAGCGCGCAGGGTCGCCATGCGGTCACGCACCGACTCCCCCATCTCCTGGAGGTAGTCGACGTCCAGACGGACACCGCGGGCCTCCATCCGACCCAGGACCGACGCGAGCGGCATCTCGACGGTCTCCAGCAGCGAGCGCAGGCCCTGCCGGTCGATCTGTTCGCCCATCACCGGCGCCAGCAGCGCGACGGCCGCGGCCTCCGCAGCGACGGCACGCCACGGCTCCTCGCCGAACAGCTGGCCCTCGGCCTCCTCCTCCTCCGTCCCAAGGACGTCGACGCCCAGGTACCGCTCGCAGAGCGTTCGGAGCGGGTAGTCCGCGGCGGCCGGATCCAGCAGGTAGCCGGCCAGGAAGGTGTCGAAGGCCACGCCCTCGACGGCGGCGCCCGAGGCCAGCGCCGCGGCCTCGAGGCCCTTGGCGTCGTGCGCCCACTTCGGAGAGCCGCCGTCGGCGAGCCACGCGGCGATGGGATCCGGCTCGCGCAGGGGCCCGTACGCGGCCTGCGCGCCTCCGGCGGACACGGCCGCCCCGTGCAGCCCCTCGCGATCCGTGTCGAGTCGCACGCTCAGCGGGGTGCCGGGGTTGGCCGCGGCCAGGAGTTCCTCGGGCGTGGTCGCACGCAGGTCCAACTGCGCGACCTCCACCTTGGGCTTGGCCGTGTGCCCGACCTCCTCGAGACGGTCCAGCAACGAGCGGAACTCCAGTGATGTGAACAGTCTCCGGATCTCCTCGAGATCCCACTCGCCCATCACCAGGTCATCGAGCTCCAACGGCAGCTCCAGGTCGGTCACGATCCGAGCCAGATCCTTGTTCAGGGCGAGCCGGTCGGCCGCTGCCTCGACGTTCTCGCGCAACCTGCCCTTCAGCTCGTCGGTATGCGCGAGGATGCCCTCCACCGAGCCGAACTGTTGGACGAGCTTCGTGGCGGTCTTCTCCCCCACGCCCGGCACCCCGGGGATGTTGTCCGAGGGATCGCCCTTGAGCGCAACGTACTCGAGGTACTTCGCCGGCGGCAGGCCGAAGCGCTCCTCCACGCCGCTCTCGTCGTATCTCACGATGTCGGAGATGCCCTTGCGGTTGAACATCACCGTGATCCCTGGTCGCACGAGCTGGAAGAAATCGCGGTCGGCCGTGACGATCGTGGCGTCGATGCCCGCGGCGGCCGCTCGCACCGCGAGCGTGCCCAACGCGTCGTCCGCCTCGTGACCCTCCACGCGCACGATCGGGATCCCCAGCGTCTCCAGCACTTCGCTGATGAGCCCGAGCTGCGGCGCGAACTCGCTGGGGGTCTCCGGCCTGCCCGCCTTGTATTCGGCGTCCATCTGGAGCCGCACGGTCGGCGCGCCCATGTCGAACGCCACCGCGATCATGTCGGGCCGTTCCTCGCTCAGCAGCTTGATCAGCATGGAGGTGAACCCGTACACGGCGTTCGTGATCTGCCCGGTGCTGGTGGCGAGCGAGGCCGGCAACGCGAAGAACGCCCGGTACGCCAGGGAGTGGCCGTCGAGCAGGAAGAGACGGCGTCCGTCCCGAGTGGATGGCTCCGGGGTCACCCGTCCATCGTAGCCGTCCGCTCGTACGCGGCCGTCCGACAACCGCGGGACCGGCCCCGCGGGTCGCCGGATCGGTCGTTCGGTACCGAATGAGCTTGACGCTAATCCGACTCGGTAGATAGGATTTCGTCGGTCCGACGGGTCTTTTCGGTTCGGACCTTCGAACGGTCCAGAGGCCCAGGAGGTCCATCGGATGGGCGCCGCGCTGCTGATCACGCTCCGCGAGGGCATCGAGGCCACACTTATCGTCTCCATCCTGCTGGCTCACCTCAAGCAGCTCGGACGGACCGACCGTGCCCGCCTGGTCTGGTGGGGAACCGGCACCGCGGTCATCGTCAGCATCGCGGTCGGAGCGGTCATCTTCGCCCTGGAGGGAGAGTTCGCCGGCACCGGCGAACAGGTCTTCGAGGGCATCGTGACCCTCACGGCGGTCGGCGTGCTCACCTGGATGATCTTCTGGATGCGCCGCCAGGGCGCCCGGATCAGATCCGAGCTGCACCAGCGCATGGACACCGCGCTGGTGGCGGGCGGCACAGCGATCGCGGTCCTCGCCTTCGCCGCGGTGGTCCGGGAGGGCATCGAGACCGCGCTGTTCATCTTCGCGGCCGCCAAGGGCACGGCGGTACCATCCGGTGGCGTGATCGAGCAGCTCCTCGGCGCGGCGATCGGACTCGCCATCGCAACGGTTCTGGGAGCACTCCTGTACCGAGGCGGGATCAAGATGAACCTGCGGACCTTCTTCCGCGTCACGGGAGTGCTGCTGATCGTGGTTGCTGCGGGCCTGTTCGCCTTCTCGATCCATGAACTGCAGGAAGCTCGTGGGTTGCCCATCCTCACCGGCACGGCGTTCGACATCTCCGCGGCGCTGCCCGACGACTCCGGGATCGGCGGCATCCTGCGCGCCCTGATCGGCTATCAGGCGAACCCCACGTGGCTCGAGGTCGTTGCGTGGATCTCGTACATCGCGACGGTCGGAACGCTGTTCCTGCGACCCTCGGCAGCACCGGCCCCACGTTCGGCCGACGCTACGACGGTCGCCTGACGTGCGTTCGACCGCAGACGAAACCGTCCGCGCGACGGTGAACGGCGCGAGCAACGTGTCACTCTTTCTCCCTACTGGATGTGCCGGAATGACCTGCGTGTCTGCGTGATAGTCGTTGACCCACAGGAGCTATCACCGAGTTGACAGGCTCGGTGGGCACGCTTATCTTCGCCTGCGGTCCCGAGC
>JALYMB010000339.1 GCA_030773935.1 Actinomycetota bacterium
GTCCACATCCTTGTTCGCACTGACCGCCAGCACCAGATGCAGGCGCTCCCACGTGAAGAACTCGCGCATCGCCGCCGACAGCGCCTCGGCCCCGGCAGGGTTGTGCGCCCCGTCCAGGATCACCAGCGGGCTTCGCCCGACGACCTCGAGGCGGCCCGGCGACGTGACCCCCGCCAGCGCCTCGCGCGTGGCGTCCCGATCCAGGGCCTGCCCCAGCAACGCCTCCACCGACGCCACGGCGGCGGCCGCGTTGCGGGCCGCGTGTTCCCCGAACAGAGGAAGGAACAGTTCGTCATAGCTCTGGTACAGCCCGCGAACGACGATCGCCTGCCCGCCGACGGCGAGCAACCGGTGGTCCAGCTCGAAGTCATCGAATTCCCGCTTGAGCTCCGCGTCGACCGCGGCGGCCCGATCGTCGATCACCCGCGCGGCCTCCGGGAGCTGTTCGCGCACGATCGCAACCTTCCCCTCCTTGATGATGCCCGCCTTCTCCCCCGCCACCTCGGCGACCGTGGCGCCGAGCTCGGGATGGTCCAGCGCCACCGGGCAGATCACGGCCACGTCGCCGGCGATCACGTTCGTGGCGTCCCAGGTTCCACCCATGCCCACCTCGAAGACGCCCAGCCCCACCGGCTTGTCCGCGAACCACAGGTACGCGAGGGCGGTGAGCGCCTCGAAGTAGGTGACCTGCTCCTCGCTCTGTGCATCAACGAGCAGCAGGAACGGCAGCAGATGCGTGTATTCGGCCGCGAACTCGGAGCGGCGCATGTCGACACCGCACACCGAGAACCGCTCGGTCACGGAATCCAGATGGGGCGATGTGTACATACCGGCCGTGATGCCGTGCGCGCACGCCAACGCGGTGGCGATCCGGGCCGTCGTGCTCTTGCCGTTCGTGCCGGTGACGTGGATCGTGGGGTACGAGAGCTGCGGATCGTCCAGCAGCGTCGCGAGCTGCAGGATCCTGGCCAGATCCGGCACCATCCGCGACTCCTTGCGCCCCTCCAGCTCGGCCAGGGCCTCCTCGAAGCGCATCGGCCCCTAGCCCAGCTCGCCGAGCTGGGCGAACAGCTGGTTGCGTTCGGCGCTCAGGCGAGTCATCTTGTCCTGCTCGGCGTCGACGACCTCGGGCGCTGCCTTCGCGCGGAAACCCTCGTTGGCAAGCTTCGTCCCCGCGCGGTCGAGGTCGCGGTCCACCTCGGCCAGGCGCTTGGAGAGACGGGCTCGTTCGGCATCCAGATCGATGGATCCGGCGATCGGGATCTCCACGAACCCCCCCGTAACGGCGACGCGAAGGGTGCCGTCGGACCTCGGCGAGTCGCCGGGGAGGATCGACATGGCGGCCAGGCCGGTCATCTTGGCGATCCGCTCGGACAGGTCCTGCAGCGTCGCCTGTTCGGCGTCGGGTACGCCGACGGTGATCTCCAGGCGTTGCGCCGACGGCACGTGGTGCTGCGCCCGGAACTGCCGGATCGCCGTCACGATCTCCTGCACGAACCCGAGCGAGGCCTCGGCCGCGGCGTCGGCATGCTGCGGGCGCGGGGCGGGCCATCTCGCGATCACGATCGACTCCCCGGGCCCGAACCGCTGCCAGATCTCCTCGGTCACGAACGGCATCGTCGGATGCAGCAGCCGCAGCGTTCGCTCCAGGACCCACGCCAACACCTGCGTGGCGTCGGAACGCTCGGCATCGGTGCCGTCCAACCGGCCCTTCTCCAACTCGAGTCCCCAGTCGCAGAGCTCCGACCAGACGAACCGGTGAAGCGCCTGGGCGGCATCGGCGAACCGGTACTCGTCCAGCGCCGCGTCCACCTCGACCACGCATGCGTGATGACGCGAGAGCAGCCACCGCTCCGGGAGCGTCAGGCGCTCCGGCGGCGGCGGACTGGGCTTGCCGCCCGGGAACGCCCGGAGCACGAGCCTCGCCGCGTTCCACAGCTTGTTCGCGAAGTGACGGCCCGCCTCGATCCCCTCCTCGGCCAGGGGGATGTCCTGCTGGCCCCCGGTGGCCGCCCGCGCCAGGGAGAAGCGCAGCGCGTCCGCACCGTACCGATCGATCATCTCGATGGGATCGATCACGTTGCCGAGCGATTTCGACATCTTGCGACCCTGCTGATCACGAACGAGGCCATGGATCACCACGTCCCTGAACGGGACGTCCCCCATCAGGAACAGGCCGGACATGACCATCCGCGCGACCCACAGGTAGAGGATCTCGTACCCCGTCACCAGCGCGGCGTTCGGGTAGAAGAACTCGAGCTCCGGCGTGGGATCGGGCCAACCCAGCGTGGAGTACGGCCACAGCTGAGAGGAGAACCAGGTGGCCAGCACGTCGGGATCCTGCGTGAGCTCGCCGCTGCCGCACTCGGCGCAAGCGGTGGGATCCTCGGTGGCCACGGTCACGTGACCGTCGGGGCAGTACCAGGCGGGGATCCGGTGGCCCCACCAGAGCTGGCGGGAGATGTTCCAGTCGCGCAGGTTGTCGAGCCAGGCCACGAAGGGACGTTGCCAGCGCTCCGGAGAGAACCTCACCCGGCCGTCCAGGACGGCCTCCTTCGCGGGGCCGACGAGCCCGCTCACCTTCACGAACCACTGCAGCCCGGCGATCCACGGCTCGATCTCGCTGTGGCAGCGGTAGCAGCGGCCCACCGAGTGCATGTACGGCCGCTCCTCCTTCACCAGCAGGCCCTTCGCTTCGAGGGCGTCCCGGACGGCGGCGCGAGCGGCGTACCGGTCGAGACCGCGGAACTCGGCCGGCACGGTGTCGTTCAGGCTGGCGTCGGCCTCGAAGATGTTCATGAGGGGCAGTCCGGCGCGCTGCGCGATGTCGAAGTCGTTGGGATCGTGCGCGGGCGTCACCTTCACGGCGCCGGTGCCGAAGTCCCTGTCCACATGGTGGTCCGCCACGATGGGGATCTGCCGGCCGTCGAAGGGGTGGGTGACGGTGCGGCCCACGAGCGCCGCGTATCGCTCATCGCCCGGGTGCACCGCGATCGCGGTGTCGCCCAGCATGGTCTCCACGCGGGTCGTGGCGACCTCGATCGATCCGCCGCCGTCGGTGAGGGGATACCGGAAGGTGACCAGCTCGCCCGCCACCTCCTCGTGCTCCACCTCGGAGTCGGACAGGCCGGTACGGTCGGTCGGGCACCAGTTCACCAGCCGCTCGCCGCGGTAGATCAGCCCGGCCTCGTGGAAGCGGACGAACGCCACCCGCACCGCGCGGGACAGGCCCTCGTCCATGGTGAACCGCTCGCGCTCCCAGTCGCAGGACGCGCCCATGCGCTTGATCTGCTCCACGATCTCGCCGCCGTACTGCTCCTTCCAGGCCCACACGCGGTCGACGAAACCCTCGCGGCCCAACTCGCGAGGGTCGACGCCCTGATCGCGCAGGAACCGCTCCACGACCACCTGCGTGGCGATGCCGGCGTGGTCCATGCCCGGAACCCACAGGGCCTCGTATCCCTGCATCCGGGCTCGCCGGATCAGCGTGTCCTCGATCCCGCGGCCGAGCACGTGCCCCACGTGCAGGCGGCCCGTGACGTTCGGCGGCGGGATCACGATGCAGTACGGGGGCTTGTCGCTCGGCACCTGCGCGTGGAAGTAGCCTCGTTCGATCCACGTCTGCGTCCAGCGCGGCTCGACCTCGGTTGGGTCGTACTGCGGCGCCATCTCTGCGCCGGGGCGCGGGGTCTCAGGCATGGCGCCGAGTCTACCGGGGTGCTTGCGTCGCTCGGCGCGCCACGTTGAGCGCTCAGCCGGCGATATCCACGATCACGATCGTGGCGTCGTCCTCCAGATGCGCGGCTCGGTGATCCCGGACGGCCCGGGTCGCGATACGCGTCGCCTCCCTGGGCGGCAGCTCGCGGGTCTCGCTCAGGATCCGCCCGAGCGCCTCCAGTCCGAACACCTCCCCGCCGTCGGGCTTGGCCTCGATCATCCCGTCGGAGAACAACGTCAGGCGGTCGCCCGGCTGCAGCTCGAGCTCCTCAACGCGTCGCTCGACCGAGAAGGGCATCCCGAACGGGATCTCGGGCCGCAGCCCGATCTGCACCGGCCGGGCGTCCCCTCGTTGCAGGAACGGCTGCTCCTGACCCGCGTTCACCACCTGGGACCTCTCCGGCGAGGCCAGATCGATGTTCAGGATCGCGCCGGTCGTGTACCCCTCCCGCTCGAAGCCGGGCAGGAGGGTCTCGTGGATCCGATCCGCCTGCTCCAGGATGGATCGTCCCGCCCTGCGGGCGTTGCGGAACGTTCCCACACAGAGCGACGACAGCCGGGCCGCGCCCAGGCCGTGCCCCATGGAGTCGAAGATCGCAAGCGTCAAGGTCCGCTCGCCGCACGCGTAATCGAAGGTGTCGCCGCCTACCTCGTAGGCGGGCTCCAGGGCTCCGGCGATCGAGATCTCCCGGGTGGAGAAGGCGGCCAGCGGCAGGAGGCCCCACTGGATCTCGGCTGCGAGCGTCATGTCACGGCGGCGGCGGGCGAAATGGAACTCGTCGGTCCACAGGTCGCCGGCGGTCACCAGGTAACCGAAGATCACGCCGAGCGTCTCCACGACGTCGGCGTCCTCGTCGGCGGGCGCCCGGCCGAGCGTGACCTCCAGCACCCCCTGCCGCTCACGCCGGGCCGTGACGGGCGTGATGAGCACGGAGCGGCCGTCGATCTCGGCACGGACGACGCCGCCGTCCGTGTACGCCCGGCCGTGGACCGAACCCTGGATCTCGATCTCCTGCGAGCGCGGACCGTCGCCGGCCTGCAGCACGTCGCGAACGTCGAACCGTCGGGCCTCGACATCGGCGATCAGCAGACGCACCCCCACCGCGCCCACCGCGTCGGCCAGGTGGTCGAGCAGGGTGGGCATCAGTCCCGACAGGCCCGCGGCATCCAGGCTGTCGAGCAGCCGCAGCAAGGAGCGATCGGAGGTCAGCACGGGAGGGACTGTAGCCGGGGACGTCGCCGCTCAAACGGAGCCGGACGTGCTACGCGGAGCGTTCCTCGCGTTTCGCACGCTTCGGCGACGCGTGCGGGACCAACGTGGGGTTCACCCCGGTGAGCACGGTCTCCCGGTCGACGACGCATCTGGCGATGCCCTCGGTGCTGGGCAGGTCGTACATCACACCGAGCAGCACCTCCTCCATGATCGCGCGCAGGCCGCG
>JALYMB010000340.1 GCA_030773935.1 Actinomycetota bacterium
GGATCGACCTGTGCCACGGGCGCGGCGACGACATCCAGCACCGCGGCGACCCGCAGCCCGAGGAGATGGATCCCGCGTACGGGCCGACGCCGGCCTGGCACGACGTGCAGACCGAGGTTCGCGGGCCGGCGGTCGGCGACATCGCCATGACCTTCTGGGAGCGGTGGAACGATCGAACACCCCTCGAGCGGCGCACGCCGTGGAACCGGGTTCGCGCGGCGCTCGGGCGTCAGCCCGTCCGTCCCGAGCCGATCGGCCCGCTGGAGCCCGACCCCCCACCGGCAGGCAGGGCCTCGGTCCAGGTCCTGCGGACCTACCCGGAGAAGACGCCGCCGTACCCGTTCGCGCCGCAGGGGGAGCGAAGCATCGCCCGGGAGTACCACAAGGGGTTCGCGCGGGCCCGCCGCCTGGTGTACGTGGAGGACCAGTACCTCTGGTCGACGGAGGTCGCCGACCTGTACGTCCGGGCCCTCCGCGACAACCCCGGCCTGCAGGTGATCGCGGTCGTTCCCCGTGTGCCTGACCGCAACGGCGTCGTGAGCGGCCCGGCGCACCGGATCGGACAGCTCGAGGTCCTGAACAAGGTGCACGAAGCCGGCGGCGACCGCATGGCCGTGTACGACCTGGAGAACGAGCTCGGCACCCCGATCTACGTGCACGCGAAGGTCGTGGTCATCGACGACGTGCTGGCCGCCGTGGGTTCGGACAACATGAATCGCCGCTCGTGGACCCACGACAGCGAGGTCTCGCTCGCGGTTCTGGACAGCGACCGGGACGATCGAGAGCCCACGGATCCCGCCGGACTCGGCGACGGCGCCAGGCGTTTCGCCCGCGACCTGCGGTTGGAGCTGATGCGCGAGCATCTGGGTGCCGAGAGCGACGAGGGCCTGCTCGACCCGGGCGACGCCTTCTCGGCGTTCGCTCGTTCGGCGGCCGCCCTCGAGGCGTGGCACCGGGGGGGCCGCGTGGGCGTGCGGCCGGCCGGGCGCCTCCGGCCGCACCGACTGCGTGAGTTGCACTCCTGGGAGGTCTGGGCCGACCCGCTGTACCGCCTGGTTCTCGATCCGGACGGACGGCCGGGGAAACTGCGACGCGCCGGGACCTTCTGACCTCAAGAGGACGGGGGGCTGACCCGCGGTCGCTCAGCACCGGTCGCGTGGCCGGGGACCCGGGTGCTACGGTCGCGGCGACCGCATCACCGTCAGGGGGTTCGACAGATGGCGCGTATCGACCTGTTCGAGATGGAACGGATGCAGTCGCTGTACTGGCATCAGGTCGACTACGACCTGTCCGAGAGCGGTGTGTTACCGATGTCGCTCGCGGAGATGCTCGAGAGCACCGAACTGGGCGACCCCTCCACGTTCGTGCAGACCAGGCTCGGCTATCCACTGTCGGAGGGCTCGCAGCTCACCCGCGAACGGATCGCCGAGTGGTATCCGGGCGCGACACCCGCCAACGTCACCCTGGTGAACGGTGGCAGCGAGGCGAACTTCCTCACCCTGTTCACGTTGCTGAGCCGCGGCGACCGGCTCGCCTTCGAAGTGCCGAACTACATGGAGGGCTGGGGCCTGGGCCGGTTCTTCGGCGCGGGCACCGACACCTTCCGGCTCAGGCTGCGGGACGGTCGGTGGGCGTTGGACCTCGAGGAGCTCGACCGGATCGTCGGCAAGCGCACGAAGGTCGTGATGGTCTGCAACCCGAACAACCCGACCGGCGCCGTCATGACCGAGGCGGAGATGGACGCTGTGGTCCAGGTCGCGCAGCGACGGAACGCATGGATCGTGGCCGATGAGATCTACCGCGGAGCGGAGCTGGCCGGCGACGCCGTCTCGCCGACCTTCTGGGGCCGCTACGACAAAGTGGTGATCACGAGCGGACTGTCGAAGGCCTTCGGGATGCCCGGGCTGCGGGTGGGCTGGGCCGTGGGACCAGAGAGGTTCGTCCGAGCCTTCTGGGAGCGGCACGACTACACCACGCTCACACCGGGGATGCTGAGCGACATCCTGTGCGGCGCCGCCATGGAGCCCACGAAGCGCGGCCAGATCCTCGACCGAACGCGGGGGATCATCCGCGCTCAGCTGCCCCGCCTCGAGGGATGGATCCACACCCATGACGACATCTTCACGTACGCGCGCCCCGTCGCCGGGGCCATCTCGTACGTGAAGTACGACCTGCCCGTGAAGAGCACGAAGCTGGCCGATCGGATCCGCCGCGAGCAGAGCGTCCTCCTGGTCCCCGGCGACGTCTTCGGCCTCGGCAAGGGCCTCCGCCTCGGCTTCGGCTATGACATCGAACACACGTTGAAGGGCCTCGCGAGGGTCGACGAGATCCTGTCCGAGGCGGACGCTTCCTGAGCCGTCATTCGCCCTCGAGGCACCGGAAGGTCTGGACCTCGACCGAACTCAATGCGTCGCCAGGATCGGCGTCGAAGCGGTCGGTGCCGGGTCCACCGAAGAGGGCGTCGACGGGGCGGCGGTCCACGCCGTTCAGGCAGCCGTCGTTCCCCTTGCCTGCACGCATCACGTCGGCTCCCTTCCCGCCGAAGAGGTAGTCGATGCCAGGACCGCCCACCAGCAGATCGGGGCCGAGGTCGCTGAACATCACGTCGCCGGCCGCTC
Organism: Actinomycetota bacterium; assembly: GCA_030773935.1. GTDB lineage: Bacteria > Actinomycetota > UBA4738 > UBA4738 > HRBIN12 > JALYMB01. The sequence goes on from JALYMB010000340.1 coordinate 2,619, forward strand.
CTCCGATCGCTCGATCGGCGCCGCGTCCTCCGTAGATCACGTCGGGCCCCGGGCCGCCGTACAACTCGTCGTTGCCTGCCAGCCCGCGGATCTCATCGGCCCCGCCGAGGCCGCAGATCACGTCGACGCCGGCCGTACCGCGAAGAACGTCGTCACCAGAGGTTCCCGTGATCGTGCAGCCGGCGTCCGCCGCACCCGCGTGCACGGGAACCAGTGCCATCGTGGCCACCATGAACAGCATCGCAGCGACTGGTCGCAACCCTCGCCTCCTTCGTTCGCTCCGTGGCCCGTCATATATCCCGGGACGCGGGTCCTGACAACCCGGCAGGCCCCGGCCGGCTACGAAGCGAGGGGCGAAGGCGCGTTCACGACGGGGACCGCGCGTAACGCAAGGATCGCGATGTCGTCGGCGGGTGCCTCGCGGCCGAAGTCCTCCACCGCGCTCACGATGCAGTCGGCGACGTCGGCCGCCGGTCGCCGGGGACACCCCCGCAGGACCTCGCGTAGCCGGTCCTCCCCGAAGAACTCCTCGCCCCGGCGCTCCTCGACCACGCCGTCGGTGTAGGCGATCACGACGTCATCGTGCGCGAGCTCGACCTCCACGTCCCGGAGGGTGGGCGATTCGAACATCCCCAGCAAGGTGCCATCCGCGTCCACGTCCTCGACCCGGCCGTGGGAGCGAAGGATCAGCGGGCGCGGGTGGCCACCGCTGGAGACGGTCACGCGTACGCCCTCCGCGCCGGGCCGGATCCGCAGGAGCGTGGCCGTGCAGAAACGGTCGCTGGAGGATCGGAGCAGCGCCTCGTTCAGGATCCGCAGGATCTCGCTCGGGCGGGAGCGACCCAGCGCCGCTGTCCGCACCGTGTAGCGCGCGAGTGCCATCACGGCCGCCGCCTCCACGCCCTTTCCCGAGACGTCCCCCACCACCGCGAACCAGTCGCGGCGATCGCCCTGGAAGACGTCGTAGAAATCGCCGGCCACCTCGCTGCCGGTGCCGGCCGGCCGGTAGCGAGCGCCCGGGTCGATCCCGGGGATCACCGGCAGCGACGGGGGGCGCAGGCTGGTCTCCAGCGTCTCGGCCACGCGGTTGCGATCCTCGAAGAGACGGGCGTTGTCGATCGCGCTCGCCGCGCGGCGCGCCAGATCGATCGCGAGGCTCAGATCGTCCTCGGTGAAATGCCGGCCGGAGCCCCCCGATACGAAGCTCATGGCGCCCAGCAACCGCCCGCGGGCGATCAACGGCACGGTCATCAGCGACTCCAGCTGAAGGGAGCGGATCGGATCGGCCATGTCCGGGTTCTCCTCCGCGAACGCCTCGATGAGGGCGGGCGCGATCGTGGGCACGAGCTCGGGCGCACCGGTTCGGATCACCGCTCCGATCCCAGAGGGAGCATCCAGGTCGGGTGGGAACCGCTCGCGCAGGCCC
>JALYMB010000341.1 GCA_030773935.1 Actinomycetota bacterium
CCCTGAAGGTGCTGGCGGGGGAGGAGCCCCCCCTCGGTGGATCCGTCACGCGGCGGGGTGCGGTGGGCTACCTCCGGCAGGATCCCCGTCAGCACCGTGCCGACGATGAGGTCGCCGGTCTGGAGCACATCCTGGGAGCGCGCGGTCTCGTGGAGCTCTCCCGGGCGACCGAGAAGGCCAGGATCGCCCTCGAGGAGACCCATACCGACCGCACGGTGTCGCGGTTCGCGCGTCTGGAGGAGGAGTACCGCGACCTGGGCGGCTACCAGGCGGAATCGGAGGCGCGCACGATCACGGCCGGCCTCGGTCTCGCGCAGGACCGGCTGAACCTGCCGGTGCGGGCGCTCTCCGGGGGCGAGCGGCGCCGGCTGGAACTCGCGCGCATCCTGTTCGGCGGGTCCGACCTGCTGCTGCTTGACGAGCCGACCAATCACCTCGACGTGGACGCGAAGCACTGGTTGATGCGGTTCCTCGCCACCTATCGAGGCGCATTGCTCGTGGTCAGTCACGACATCGCGCTGCTGGACGCAGCGATCACGCGGATCCTGCACCTGGACGGCGACGACGTCGTGGAGTACCGGGGCACGTACTCGCAGTACCGGACCGCTCGGGCCGCCGATGACAAGCGCCTCGCGGGTCTCGCCGGGCGCCAGGAGCAGGAGATCCGGCGACTGAAGACCCTGGCGGACTCCATGCGCGGCCAGACCGCAACGAGGGCCCGCAAGGCCAAGACCATCGACACCCGTGTCCAGAAACTGGAGGAGCGCAAGGTCACGGGTCCGAAGCGGGAGCGAACCGTGCGGTTCCGCTTCCCGCCACCGCCGCACGCGGGCAGACAGGTCCTGGTCGCCGAGGGCCTGACGAAGGGGTACGGCGGACCGCCGGTGTTCACCGGCATCACGTTCGACGTGGGTCGCGGGGAACGCGTCCTCATCATGGGGCTGAACGGTGCCGGCAAGACCAGCCTGCTGCGGATCCTGGCGGGGGAGACGACCCAGGACGCGGGGACCTTCGGGTTCGGCCATGGCGTGCAGCCGGGCTACTACGCCCAGGAGCACGAGGGGTTGCAGGACGGCGTGGACGTCCTCTCCCACATGCGCGCGGCCTCCCCCGCCGATGACCAGACGCTCAAGTCCCTGCTGGGGATGTTCGGTCTGCCGGGATCGATGGCGTTCCAGGACGCCGGCACCCTCTCGGGCGGGGAGAAGACCAAGCTCGCCCTCGCGCAGCTCGTGGCGGGGCGCAAGAACCTACTGCTGCTGGACGAGCCCACGAACAACCTGGACCCGCCGTCGCGTGCCGCGATCGCGCAGGCCCTGCAGGACTGGCCCGGCGCGATGGTGATCGTGAGCCACGACACGGGGTTCGTCGAAGCGTTGGAGCCCGAGCGCGTGCTGCTGATGCCCGACGGCACGTTGGACTTCTGGGACGAGGACCTGCTGGACCTGGTGGCTCTCGCGTAACGGCGCGCGGCGCGGCTATGCTCCACCCCTGCCGAGCGACGGAGGATCGGATGGGCGCGAAGGGGGATGCTGATCTCGTTCTCACGAGCGGGGCCGTGTACACGGTTGACGCGACACGCAGTTGGGCCAGAGCCGTTGCGGTGAAGGGCGATCGGATCGTTGCGGTCGGCACCGACGACGAGCTCGGCGACCTGATCGGCGCCGGCACCGACGTCATCGATCTGCGTGGCCGCATGCTGCTGCCGGGTTTCCAGGACGCTCACGTCCACCCGGTGGCCGCAGGGGTGGACATGCTGCAGTGCGACCTGCATCTCGCCGGTTCCCTGCCCGAGTACGAACGGATCGTGCGGACCTACGCGGAGACGCACGCCGGCGACCCCTGGATCGTGGGCAGTGGCTGGTCGATGGACGTCTTCCCCGGTGGCACACCCACCAGAGATGTCCTGGACCGGCTGGTCCCGGACCGGCCGGTCTTCATGCCGAACCGGGACGGGCACAGCGCCTGGGTGAACTCACGAGCCCTGGAGCTGGCCGGCGTCACGCGGGTCACCTCCGACCCCGCCGACGGCCGGATCGAGCGCGACGCCGCCGGCGAGCCCACGGGAACGCTCCACGAAGGTGCCATGGATCTGGTGGGCGACCTCACGCCGGCCACCACCGCGCAGCAGATGAGCGCCGGTCTCCTCGAAGGCCAGGCCCACCTGCACTCGCTCGGCATCACCGCATGGCAGGACGCGATCGTGGAGGCGGGGGAGCGGGCGAACAACTTCGATGCGTACGTGCACGCCGCCGCCGGAGGAGCACTGACCGCGCGTGTGGTGGGCGCCCTGTGGTGGGATCGCGGGCGAGGACTGGAGCAGATCGAAGATCTCGTCGCTCTCCGCGAGCGTGGCACGGCCGGCCGATTCCGGGCGACCACAGTCAAGATCATGCAGGACGGCGTGTGCGAGAATTTCACCGCCGCGGTCCTGGAGCCCTACCTCGACGCCAACGGCCATCCCACCGGCAACCGCGGGATCTCCTTCGTGGAGCCGGATCTGTTGAAGGAGGCGGTCACTCGGCTCGACGCCCTCGGGTTCCAGGTGCACTTCCACGCGCTGGCGGAGCGCGCGGTGCGTGAGGCGCTGGACGCGATCGAGGCGGCGCGAACGGCCAACGGGATGAACGACCTCCGCCATCACCTCGCACACATCCAGGTCGTGCATCCCGACGACGTTCCGCGGTTCCGCCGGGTCGGCGCCGTCGCCAACGCGCAGCCGTTGTGGGCCGCGCACGAGGGCCAGATGGACGAGCTCACGATCCCGTTCCTGGGCCATCCACGCGCCACGTGGCAATACCCCTTCGCCAGCCTCGTGCGATCGGGCGCGCACCTGGCCATGGGCAGCGACTGGAGCGTCTCGAGCCCGGACCCGCTGCAGGAGATGCACGTGGCCGTGAACCGCGTGATGCCCCCCGACTACCCCTACAGCGTCGACAACCGCGAGGTGTTCATCCCCGAGGAGCGGATCGACCTGGCGACGGCGATCGCGGGCTTCACGATGGGCTCCGCATACGTGAACCACCTCGAGCACGAGACAGGCTCGATCGAGGTGGGCAAGCTGGCCGATCTCACCGTGGTGGACCGTGATCTGTTCGACCGCCCCCCCGGGGAGATCGCCGATGCGTCCGTCCAGCTGACGGTGGTCGGCGGCCGACGCGTGTACGAAGACCCGGCGTTCGCGTAGCCGCCCGTCGTTGACCGCTGGTCAGGGCCGGAGGCGCGCGAGGGCGCGATCCGGGTGCTACCATGCGGGTTGGTCCTGAACGGCCGTTCAATCGTGGGGAGCGGTGGATGGCGGGCCGGTCACAGCACGGTCCCTCTGGAGGTTCTCGATCATGTCGGTGCAGGCCCCCATCGATCCGGAGCTCCTGCGTCCGGTCCTTGCGCCCACCCTCGGTGAGAGCCGCACCCTGCCCGCGCAGGCGTACCTGTCCCAGGAGGTCTTCGCCTGGGAGCAGGAGCACTTCTTCGAGGATGGCTGGGTCTGCCTGGGTCGCGCCGACAGCCTGGCCCACGCCGGCGACCAGAGGGCGTTCCGGGTCGGAGGGGAGGGCATCCTGCTTGTCCGTGACCGGGGCGGGACGCTCAACGGCTTCTTCAACGTCTGCCGGCATCGAGGTCACGAGCTGCTGGAGCCGGGCGGGGAGCGGACCGTGCGCGCGATCAAGTGTCCGTATCACGCCTGGGTCTACGGCCTGGACGGCAGGCTGAACGGCGCGCCGCGCTTCGGCGACGTGGCCGGCTTCGACAAAACCGAGTATCCGCTGATGCACGCCCGGTTGCGCGAGTGGCACGGATGGGTCTTCGTGAACGCGTCGGGCGCCGGGAAGGATCTCGACGACCACGTCGGGAGCCTCGGCTCGGTGCTCGCCGACTGGGAGCCGGAGCGCCTGTTCGTTGGCGATCGTCACGAGTACGTGATCGAAGCGAACTGGAAGACGATCACCGAGAACTACCACGAGTGTTACCACTGCCCGTCGATCCATCCGGCATTGTGCGTCGTCACGCCCCCCGACTCGGGCGAGAACCTGCCACACGACGGCGCGTGGGTGGGGGGCTCGATGGTGCTGAAGGACTTCGCCGAGACGATGTCGCTCACAGGCGGATCCAAGGGCGTCCGGTTCCGCGGGCTGAACGACGCGCAGGCCCGCGAGGTGGTCTACGTCGGTCTGTTCCCGAACCTGTTGATCAGCCTGCACCCCGATTACGTCATGACCCACCGCGTGGAGCCGATCGGCCCGAACGCGAGCAGGGTCGAGTGCCTCTGGTTGTTCCCGCCCGAGGCCCGCGAACGTCCGGACTTCACACCCGACTACGCGAGCGAGTTCTGGGACGTCACGAACAAGGAGGATTGGCTCGCGTGCGAGTCGGTCCAGCGCGGCCTGGCCAGCCGCGGGCAGCGTCAGGGTCCGTTCAGCGTGAACGAGGACGAGGTGCGCGCCTTCCAGTCGATGGTGGCCAGGGGCTACACCGGCGGCTCCGTGAGCCGGCCGCCGCAGGTCCACCCGCACGGTCCACCCGAGCGTTCGGGGGCGTTGGCAGCCCCCGGGAACCGGGCTGACCTGCGCTGACCTGAGGTCAACGCGGCTCCTTGCCAGCCCGCTCCCTCCGCCGCAGGATACGGCGACGTCCGGTCGTTCTCCGGACGTGCGCGGATCGCCCGACCCGCGGCCGCATCCCGCAGGCGCGAGGAGGAATGGATGGCCGAGTTCGACATGAGCCTCGTCCAGCGAGGGGCCCGCAGCCGTCGCAGCCCGTACTACGAGGCCGAGCAGCGGTACAGCCCGCTCGGCTACACCGTCTACAACCACATGTATTTCCCGATCCGCTTCGACTCGTTCGAGAACGAGTTCAACGCGCTGTTGAACGACGTCACCGTCTGGGATGTGGCCGTGGAGCGGTGTCTGGAGATCAGCGGACCCGACGGGTTCGCGTTCGCTCAGCTGATGACGCCGCGTGACCTGTCGAGATGCGCGGTCGGTCAGGCCAAGTACGTGCTCGTCGTCGACAGCGACGGCGGGATCATCAACGACCCGGTTCTGACCAGGATGGATGAGAACACGTTCTGGTTCGCGCTCGCCTCCAGTGACGCGTTGCTGTGGGCACGCGGCCTCAAGAACGCCTATCCCGATCTCGATGTCACGATCCGCGAGGCGGACGTCGCGCCGATGCAGATCCAGGGACCGAAGTCGAAGGACCTGATGCGAGCCCTCGTCGGCGACGACGTGCTGGACATCAAGTATTACTTCTTCAAGAAGTTCGAGATCCAGGGGATCCCCGTCGTGGTGACCCGCACGGGCTGGACCTCGGAGGTGGGCTACGAGATCTACCTCACCGATACCTCCCGGGGCACCGAGCTGTTCGAAGCCGTGATGAAGGCCGGCGAGCCGTTCAACGTGAAGCCCACCGGCCCCTCGGACATCCGCCGCATCGAGGGCGCCATCTTCAACTGGGGCGCCGACATGACCTACGAGAACAACCCGTACGAGCTGGGGCTCGATCGCCTGGTCGACGACCTGCCCGCGGACCGTTGCATCTCGATCGGGGCGCTGAAGGCGATCGAGGCCGCCGGGGTGAGCAAGAAGATCAACGGGGTCGAGATCGACGGCGACCCCTTCCCCGCGCTCAACAACACGAAGTGGGACGCGAGCTCTGGAGGGTCGGAGGTCGGCAAGGTCACCAGCGCGATCTACTCGCCGCGCCTGGAGAAGAACATCGGGTACTGCTGGCTGCCCTCGGAGCTTTCCACCGGTGGAACGAAGGTCGACGTCGAGACCGAGTGGGGGCCCCGCACGGCCACCGTCGTCGACATGCCCTTCGTGGACGCGGCGAAGACGATCCCGGTCTCCTAAGCCTGACGCCGGTTCAACCGGCTGCCCGCGCGAGCCCCGGGCCGGGGCTTGCGCTGCGTCGCAGCTTTGAACCATGATTCAGTCCTTGAACGCCGGGCTCGCCCGGTTCGGAGCCGAAGGGAGATGGCCAGATGGTCAACGAGCGCCAGGAGATGCTCGAGAAGAGCGCCACTCTGTACTTCGGCCCCTGGTACCGGGCGTCGCCCTTCTTCGAGGCCACCCGGCGAGCCGGGTGCAGCTCGTACGACATCTACAACCACATGTACCTGCCTGCCTACTACGACGATCCCGAGACCGAGTATTGGGCCCTGAACAACGGCGTCACGATGTGGGACGTGGGCGTCGAGCGCACCGTGGAGATCTCCGGGCCCGACGCCGACAGGCTGATCGACTCGATCACGTGCCGCGACCTCACGAAGTGCGCCGTGAAGCAGGGAAAGTACATGCTGGTCACGGGCCCCGACGGCTCGATCGTGAACGACCCGGTGCTGCTGCACGTGGCCAAGGACCGGTGGTGGATGCAGCTCGCCGACTCCGATGCGCACCTGTACGCGATGGGGGTGGGCGCGGCGGGCGGGCTCGACGCACAGGTCACCCTGCCCGACGTCCACCCCATGCAGGTGCAGGGACCGCTCGCCGCGAGGACCCTGGAGAAGCTCGTGGGGCCGGCGATCTACGACATCAAGTACTACTGGATCGACGAGTTCGAGATCGACGGCATCCCGGTCGTGATCAGCCGCACCGGCTGGACCGCGATCCCGGGCTTCGAGATCAACCTTCTGGACGGCGGCCGTGGGAACGACCTCTGGAACGCGGTCGCCGAGGCCGGCGGGGAGTTCGACATTCGACCGATCGCCCCGTGCGAGGCGCGTCGGATCGAGGGCGGCATCTTCAATTACGGCTCCGACATCCGCCTGGGCGACACTCCGTTCCACGTCAGCGGCCTCGAGCGCCTGGTGGAGGAGCAACCGCAGGACTACGTCGGCAAGGCGGCCCTGGAGGAGCTCCGCACGAAGGGGGTCGATCGCAAGCTCGTGGGCATCGAGATCGAGGGCGACGAGCTGCGCGCCGAGATGTCCCGCTACTGGCAGGTCTCCTCGGAGGGTAGGCCGGTTGGGCACATGACCGACGCCGTCTGGTCCCCGGGTCTGAAGAAGAACATCGGGTACGTGTGGGTGCCGATCGAGCTCGCCGGGCCGGGCAACCGGCTGGACATCGACGGGGAAGACGGGGCCACCTACGTGGGTGCCACCGCGGCCATCCCGTTCGTGGACCCCAAGAAGGCGAAGCCCGCGGGCGCGCTGCGGTAGCGGCCGCGGTTCGGCCATCGAGGCCGGCTGAGCAGGGTCGGGGGACCCCGGCCGCCCCCGTTCCCGCGCCGCCCCGGTACGCTTGAACCCGGATACGGGGTGCGACGAACACCCCACGTGACCCGGCCGACCGGAAGGTTCCCGATGCGTCGACTGTTCGTCCCTCTGGCTCTGCTCGCGCTGGTCACCGGCGCCTGCTCGGTCAGCTACGGCTCCGACCCCACCGCCGCCCAGGTGGGGACCCGCGACGTGAACGTGCCGCTGCCCTCGGCATCGGGAGGCGATCGGATCGTGGCGGTGGTGCGGCACGTGCTGCCCGCGGTCGTGAACGTCACCACCGACCAATTCCAGCCGGGCGTGGGCGACGGCCAGGGCGTCGGGACGGGGTTCGTGGTGCGCTCCGACGGCGTGATCGTCACGAACTGCCACGTGGTGGAGGGCGCGAACAAGATCACCGTCTTCAGCTCCGACGACAAGCCCAAGCAGTACGCGGGCCGCGTGATCGGCGGTGACTGCGAGCACGATCTGGCGATCGTGAAGGTCGATGCGACGAACCTCCCCACCGTCTCCCTGGGGAGCTCGGCCGATCTCGCCCTGGGCCAGAGGGTGATCGCCCTGGGATACGCCCTGGCGCTCGACGGCGGCCCGACCGTGACGACCGGGATCATCTCCTCGCTGGGCCGGACGATCCGCGCGAACGACCCGAATTGCTCCCTCGCCACATGTGGCGCGAACGGGACGCGCGTGTACGCCGACGTCATCCAGACCGACGCCGCCATCAACCCGGGTAACTCGGGTGGGCCCCTCGTCAACCTTCAGGGGCAGGTCGTCGCCATCAACTCCGCCGGATCGGCGGCGGCGGAGAACATCGGGTTCTCGATCCCGATCGATGCTGCCAAGGACACGATCGCCCAGGCGGAGAGCGATCCCCTGGCTCCGTCCGCCTACATGGGCGTCATCACCGCCGCCGTTACGGCCACCGACGTGAGTCTGCAGGTGCCGGCGGGGGTGGATGCCGGCGCCTACGTCCTGAGCGTGGTGACGAAGAGCCCGGCGGAGGATGCCGGGATCCACGACGGAGATGTGATCCAGAGCGTCGACGGTCAGGCCGTGGCCGACCCGGACGCCCTCGGGAAGGTGCTGGCGGATCTCAAACCCGGCCAGGACGTACCGGTGGCCGTGGTCGGCCCCGATGGCACCACCCGGACCGTCACCGTGACGCTCGGCACCCGGCCGCTCCCCAACGACCTGCCGTAGCCCGACTCTGCCGAGCCCCAGGGCCGCCCGGGCGGTGCGTTAGCCTGGTGCCGTGAAACCCTTCGAGGCGGGGGAGCGGATCCTGTTCGTGGACGCGCGCGACCGCACCTACCTCGTCCGGCTGCAGGCCAAGGGCACGTTCCACACCCACGGCGGTGCCCTCTCCCACGACCTGGTGATCGGACAACCGGAGGGGGTGCGCGTGGAGACCGGCGGCGGCATGGTGCTGACGGCGTTCCGGCCGCGGTTCGCCGACTACGCCCTGAAGATGCCGCGCGGCGCTCAGGTGGTCTATCCCAAGGACATCGGGCCCGTGCTCGTGTACGGGGACGTGTTCCCGGGAGCCCGGGTGCTGGAGGCCGGGACGGGCTCCGGTGCACTGACGATCGCGCTGGCGCGCGCCGTCGGTGCCCAGGGCCGGGTCGTGTCGTACGAGCTGCGGCCCGAGCACCGCGAGCGCGCCGTCGCCAACATCGAGGACTTCTACGGAACCCTCCCCGGGTGGCTGGAACTGCGGGACGGTGACGTGCGCGAGGCAGCGACCGCCGGCGAGCGATTCGACCGGGCGATCCTGGACCTCCCCCAACCGTGGGACGTGCTGCCCGCCCTGAAAACGGCTCTGGAGCCCGGCGCCGTCCTGTGCTGCTACCTGCCCACGACGGTGCAGGTCCAGCAGGTGGTCCTGGCCTTCGAGCCTGCCGGCTTCCAGCACGTGGAGACCTTCGAGACCCTCCTCCGCTCCTGGCACGTCACGGATCGGAGCGTCCGACCGGACCACCGGATGGTGGGCCATACGGGGTTCCTCACCGTCGCCCGCCTGGTCCGTGGGTGACGCGGGCGGGGGTCGGAGACATACCCAGCTTTCGGCATTACCTCCCGGCTCCCCAGCGCCGTATGAACGGGAGAGACGAAAACCCAAAGAGCCCGCAATGGCCGGGTATAAAATGGCTCCTCCGGGAGGTGGACCACGTGAGTGACGCGCAGGACATCGAGCAGTACGAGAAGCAGGCCCACGAGCTGCAGACGCAGGTGAAGTTCCTGGAGGATGAGATCTCCCTGCTGCGCCGTCGTCTCACGAACGCACCGCGGCAGGTGACGATCCTCGAGGAGAAGCTCCTCGAGACGAAGAACGATCTCGCGAAGGCCATGGGCCAGAACCAGAAGCTCGCGGATACGCTGCGTGCCGAGAAGGACAGGATCGAGGCGCTCGCGCAGGAGGTCGAGAAGCTCTCACAGCCGCCGGCGGCTTTCGGCGTGTTCCTGGGCACGAACGACGACGGCACGATCGACGTGTTCACGTCGGGCCGGAAGATGCGGGTCAACGCCGCGCCCGAGATCGACCGCGCTCGGTTCGTGCCGGGGAGCCAGGTGATCCTGAACGATGCCATGAACGTGGTCGAGGTTCTCGAGCCCGACCGCCAGGGCGAGGTGGTCAAGGTCAAGGACCGGCTCGGTGAGGACCGCGTCGTGGTCGTGGGTCGTGGCGACGAGGAGATGGTGGCGACGCTCGGGTCGGCCCTTCGGGGGACCGGTGTGCGCACCGGCGACGTCCTCATGTACGACACGCGCTCGGGTGTGGCCCTTGAGCTGCTGCCGAAGGAGGAGGTCGAGGAACTCGTCCTGGAGGAGATCCCCGACGTCAGCTACGAGGACATCGGCGGGCTGGAGGGGCAGATCGAGGCGATCCGCGACGCCGTGGAGCTTCCCTTCCTGTACGCGGAGCTGTTCCGTGAGCATGAGCTGGAGCCACCGAAGGGCGTCCTTCTGTACGGGCCCCCCGGATGCGGCAAGACCCTGATCGCAAAGGCGGTGGCGGCTTCGCTGGCGGAGAAGGTCGCCGAGCGCACCGGCCGCGACGATGCCCGCAGCTACTTCCTGAACGTGAAGGGGCCCGAGCTGCTCAACAAGTACGTGGGGGAGACCGAGCGCCAGATCCGGGAGATCTTCCAGCGCGCGAAGGAGCACAGCGAGGAGGGCCTGCCGGTCATCGTGTTCTTCGACGAGATGGACTCGATCTTCCGCACACGTGGAACCGGCATCTCCTCCGATGTCGAGTCCACGATCGTGCCGCAGTTGCTGTCCGAGCTGGACGGGGTCGAGACGCTGAAGAACGTGATCGTGATCGGCGCCTCGAACCGCGAGGATCTGATCGACCCGGCGATCCTTCGACCGGGCCGACTGGACGTGAAGATCAAGATCGAGCGCCCCGACGCTCCGCAGGCGAGGGACATCATGGCCAAGTACCTGCATCCCGTCGTGCCGATCCACCCCGATGAGATCGCCCGCCACGGCAACGACGCCCAGCAGGCCTGCCACCGGATGATCGAGCGGACGATCGAGCAGATGTACGAGCAGAACGACCGCAACCGGTTCCTGGAGGTGACCTACGCCTCCGGCGACAAGGAGGTCCTGTACTTCAAGGACTTCAACTCGGGCGCCATGATCGAGAACATCGTGCGTCGCGCGAAGAAGGATGCCATCAAGCGCTTCCTGTCGACGGGGGAGAAGGGCGTGAAGAGCGAGGACCTCTTCCACGCGATCCGCGATGAGTTCAAGGAGAACGAGGATCTGCCCAACACCACGAACCCCGACGACTGGGCCCGCATCTCCGGCAAGAAGGGAGAACGGATCGTGTACGTCCGTACGCTGCTCGGCGAGGACGGGGACGGTCGTCAGGTGGAGCGGGTCAATGCAGGGCAGTACCTGTAAGGTCGCCCTGTGGCCATCCCCAAGGTCTTCGGGACCGAGACGGAGTACGGAATCGCCGCCGTCGGGCAGGCAGACTTCAACCCGGTCCTGTCATCCTCGATCCTGATCTCCACCTATGCCGGGTCCCTGCGGCGGATCCGTTGGGACTACGAGCAGGAGTCGCCGCTGCGGGATGCCCGGGGATTCGAGCCCGTGCAGGCGCGCGAGGTCGGGGACGAGGACCTCGGCCTGGCCAACGTGATCCTTCCCAACGGCGCGCGCTACTACGTGGATCACGCGCACCCGGAGTACTCCACACCCGAGTGTCTGACACCACGGGACCTCGTGACCCACGACAAGGCGGGCGAGCGGGTGCTGGAGCGCTCGCTGGCGGAGCTGGAGCGATCCATGGTGGCCGGCCTCGCGCTGCAGATCTACAAGAACAACTCCGACGGCAAGGGCAACTCGTACGGCACGCACGAGAACTACCTGGTGGATCGCGCTCTGCCCTTCGGCGACATCGTGCGCGACCTCACGCCCTTCTTCGTCTCCCGGCAGATCTTCACCGGGGCCGGCAAGCTCGGCGCCGAGGGGCAATGGGACGCGCGCGACCGCTCGGTCTATCAGCTCACCCAGCGCGCGGACTTCTTCGAGACCGAGGTGGGGTTGGAGACGACCCTGAAGCGCCCGATCATCAACACGCGGGACGAGCCGCACGCCGACCCGGACAGATACCGGCGACTGCACGTCATCGTGGGCGACGCGAACATGTGCGAGGTAGCCATGTTCCTGAAGATCGGGAGCACGGCGCTGATCTTGAAGATGATCGAGGACGCGTTCCTGCCCGACCTCACGCTCGAGTCACCCGTTCAGTCGATGCACGAGGTCTCGCGTGACATTACCTGCACAGCAACGGTGCCACTCGCCGATGGGCGCCGGCTGTCCGCGCTCCAGCTGCAGTGGGAGTACCTGGAGCACGCGAAGAAGTACGCGGAGCGCGAGGACGACACGCCCGAGAATCGCGAGGTGGTGGAGCGCTGGGAGGCGGTGCTGGCGGCCCTGGAGACCGAACCGCTCACGCTGCACCGCGAGCTCGATTGGGTCGCGAAGTACCGGCTGCTGGAGGGTTACCGGGAACGTGACGGCCTCGCGTGGTCCGATCACAAGCTGCGTCTTATCGACCTGCAGTACCACGA
>JALYMB010000342.1 GCA_030773935.1 Actinomycetota bacterium
ATCCAGGACAAGCTGGCGCTGGCGCTCCTGGCGGGCGAGATCCACGACGGCGACGAGGTCACGATCGACACCGGAGGGGACGGCCTCGTGCTGCGGGCCGCTGTGGCTGCATGACCGACGACGGATCTCCGCTTTCCATGAGACTAGTCTGATACAGACTAGTCTGCTGTGCTTGCCTCAGGCCGTGGACTCCGGTACCGATACCCATCGACATGGGTGGGGCATGGATCTTCGTCGTCTTCGCTGTGGTCGCCGGCGCGATCGCCTACTTCAGCTACTACCTGAAGAAGAAGCGCCGGCAAGGCATGGCGTACGCCGCGAGACAGCTCGGACTGAAGTTCGCGCTGACCGATCCATTCGACACCTTGGCACAGCCCTTCCAGTTGCTGCAGAAGGGAGACGGGCGCGGCGTCGAGAACGTGCTGTGGGGGGCCTGGGGCGGGATCGAGTGCCGGATCTTCGACTACTGGTACTACGACGAATCCACCGACTCGAACGGCAACCGTTCGCGGACCTACCATCGGTTCAGTTGCGTGATGTCGCCGGTGGACGCGGCCTGCTCACCGCTCACGCTGGCCCGGGAGAACATCCTGACGCGGCTGGGCGATCACATGGGCTTCCGCGACATCGAGCTGGAGTCCGAGGAGTTCAACCGGGCGTTCACGGTGAAGTCGCCCGACCGGAAGTTCGCGGTGGACTTCTGCGACGCGCGGATGATGCAGTGGTTGCTCGCCCACGGTGAGGGCTACGGCTTCGAGGTGGCGGGGGATCGCCTGCTCGCCTCCTGCCGTCGGCGTGCGCCCACGGAGCTCACGACGCTGCTGGGCACCATGAAGACGTTCCACGAGCACATCCCGCGCGTGGTGTTCTCGCTGTACCCGAAGCCCGGCTAGGATGCGGGCCGTGAGGTCGTGCGAGAGAAAGGACCGACCGTGTCTCCTGTGATCTGGATCGTCCTGGGCGTGATCGTCCTCGTGGCGATCGGACTGATCGTGTCCTACAACCGCTTCGTGTCCCAGAAGAACCTGATCCGGGACTCGTGGGCCAACATCGACACCGAGCTGCGCCGGCGCTACGACCTGATCCCGAACCTGGTGGAGACCGTCAAGGGCTACGCCTCCCACGAGAGGGAGGTCTTCGAGGAGGTCGCCCGCACGCGCTCGTTGGCCGCCGGGGCCACCGGCAACCCCGCCGCGCAGGCCGCCGCCGAGGGGCCGTTCGTGGCCGCGCTGGGCAAGCTGTTCGCGGTCGCCGAGGCCTATCCCGATCTCAAGGCCAACCAGAACTTCCTGGCGCTCCAGGCGGAGCTGTCGAACACGGAGGACCGGTTGCAGACCTCCCGCCGCTTCTACAACGCGAACGTGCGCGACTACAACCGGCGCGTGCAGTCCTTCCCCAGCGGCCTGATCGCCAGGTCGTTCGGCTTCGAGGAGGCGGAGTTCTTCGAGGTGGACGAGGCCCTCCGCGAGGCCGGCGCCCCCCAGGTGAACTTCGGCAGTGGTCCCGCGGTGTCGTTCGAGGGCGGTGGCGCTCCGGCGTCGCCCCCCGTTCCGGCCCCGCCGGCCGAGCCTCCCCCCACACAGGACCCGCCGCCCACGCCGTAGCTACGGCCCGTCAGGGGGCGACGGCGAAACCCGAGGACGCCGCCCGTCGGCGGATGTCGCGCGTGAGCATCCACCACGTGCCGCTCCACGCCAGGGCGACACCCCCCAGACCGATCACGGCCGGGCGCGGTCCCATCGTGTCGGCGAGCCATCCAGCCACGAAGCTCGACACCCCCAGGGACAGCGTCACCAGCGCGTAGTCGAAGGCGAAGATCCGCCCGCGGATCCGGTCCGGTGTGAGCCGCTGCAGGCCGTAGGTCGACAGCGTCCACTGCGCGCCGCCGCCCAGGTGCGCACACAGCACGATCGGCGCCGCCACCAGCAGCGACGGGCTGAGGCCGAACACCATGTAGGAGCCGCCGAACACCGCGAGCGCCAGCCCGATCGCGGTGAACAGCCGGCGGTCGTCGGAGCCCGCGATCGCCCGGCCGAGGAACGGACCGATCAGGGCGCCGACGCCGCGGCTGGCCATCAACAGGCCGATCCCGATGTCACCCTCCTTGAACACGTCGGTCGCGAACACGGCGATCAGCACCAGCACGCCCGCTGCCAGGCCGAACCCGGCCTTCACCCCCAGCAGCGCCAGCACCCGATGGTCGCGTCGCGCGTAGGCCGCCGTCTCGCGCGTGGCCTCCAGGATGCCGGGGTGCTGCACGTGCTCCTCGCGCCGTTCGGAGAACGCCCGTCGCACACGCCACAGCAGCCACGCCGACAACAGGAACGACACGCTGTTGCCCACGATCGCGGCGTCGCGCCCGAACAGCGTGACCACCAGCCCGCCCCCGGCGGCACCCACCGCCAGCATCGTGCCCCAGGCCGATCCCACCAGAGAGTTCGCCGCGGCGAGGTCCTCGGGGTCCACCACATTGGGGATCGCGGCCGAGGACGCCGGCTCGAAGCAGGCCGTGAACACGCTGATCGAGGCCAGCAGCACGAACACGAGCCAGACGTCGCCCGATGAGCCCACGAGCAGCAGCGGCAGGCACAGGCAGGCGCGCGCGAGGTCGGCAACGATCATGAGACGCCGCCGATCGAGCCGGTCGGCAAGGGCGCCGCCGATCGGGGAGAGGAGGAAGAACGCGAGCTCCGGCACGGTGATCGTGAGGGCCACGAAGACGGCCGAGCCCGTCAGCATGTGCACCAGACCGAACAGGGCGACCGTCATGAACCAATCCCCGCCGAACGAGATCAGCTGGGCGAAGTACAGTCGGCGGAAGTCGGTGTTGCGGCGCAGCAGCTCGAGGCTGGCGCGGGCGCCGGAAGGGACGGTTCGAGGTTCGGCCACTGTGGCTGGTCAGCGTACCGCCGGGAACGGGAGGCCAGGATGCTGGAGGGGTTCACGTGGTTCAAGCAGTCGGCCCTCCGATGGGCCGCCGGCGGGCCGGCCGTGTACATCGACCCGTGGGGCGTACGCCCCGACGACACCCCCGCCGACCTGATCCTGATCACCCACGCGCACTTCGACCACTTCCAGCCCGAGGAGATCGCGAAGATCACGAAGGAGGACACGAAGCTCGTGGCACCGCACGACGTGGCGGCCGAGCTCTCCGGCGATGTGACGGCGGTCGCACCCGGCGAGTCGCACGAGGTCGCCGGCATCCGGTTCACCACCGTCCCGGCCTACAACGTGGCGGAAGAGCGGCTGCAGAACCATCCGAAGGCCAAGGGCTGGGTGGGCTACGTGCTGGAGCTGGGCACGCATCGCTACTACCACGCGGGCGACACCGATCACGTTCCCGAGCTGGAGTCCATCGCGACCGACGTCGCGTTCCTCCCGATCGGGGGGACCTTCACGATGGACGCCCAGGAGGCGGCGGGCCTCACCCGGGCCATGGGTCCAGGTCTGGCCGTGCCGATGCACTTCGGCTTCGTGGTGGGGAAGCCGGAGGACGCGGAACGGTTCCGCGAGGCGGCGGCTCCGGTGCCCGTGGAGGTCCTGACGCCGGTGCGGCCGTTCGGCGAGGACTGACCCGCGCAGCGGGCCCGCCGCCGGCCCGATAGCATCGGGGCGGACCCGATCCCAGGAGGACACGCATGGCGCTCGGCTACGACGGGAAGCTCTACATCCTCGCGTTCGACCACCGGGGATCGTTCCAGAAGAAGTTCTTCGGCGTCGAGGGCGATCCCGACGAAGGGGAGACCGCCCGGATCTCCGACGCGAAGGGCGTGATCTACGAGGGCATGCTCGCCGCGCTCGCGGCCGGCGCTCCGAGGGAGGCCGCCGGCGTCCTGGTCGACGAGCAGTTCGGCGCCGAGGTCGCCCGCAAGGCCAAGGCCGAGGGACTGATGCTCGCGATGCCCGTGGAGAAGTCCGGTCAGAACGAGTTCGACTTCCAGTACGGCGCCGCGTTCGGCGACCATATCGCCGACTTCGATCCCTCGTTCAACAAGGTGCTGGTGCGCTGGAACCCCGAGGGGGACGCCGGGATGAACCAGCGCCAGTCCGCGCGGCTGAAGGAGCTGAGCGACTGGCTGCACGCGAACGACCGCACGTTCCTGTTCGAGCTGCTGGTGCCGGCCGAGCCGGCCCAGCTCGAGACGGTCGGCGGCGACGTCGGCCGCTACGACGTCGAGCTGCGGCCGGCCTTGATGCGGCGCGCGATCGCCGAGCTTCAGGATGCAGGCATCGAGCCGGACATCTGGAAGATCGAGGGGATCGACCGCCGCGAGGACTGCGAAATGATCGCCGAGCAGACCCGCGCCGGCGAGGGGCGGGCGGGCGTCGTTTGCGTGGTGCTGGGCCGCGGCGCCGACGACGCCGCCGTGGACCACTGGCTGCGGACCGGCTCCGGCGTTCCCGGCTACGTGGGTTTCGCGATCGGCCGCTCGAACTGGTGGAACCCGTTGAAGGCGTTCGTGGACGGTTCGCTCCCGCGCGAGGCGGCCGCCCAGCAGATCGGCGCGAACTACCGGCGCTTCATCGACGTGTACGAAGGGGGCTGAGCATGGCGGTCATCAAGACGATCGATCTGGTCGGCGTGAGCACCGAGTCCTGGCGCGATGCCGCGCAGCAGGCGCTGGCCGAGGCGGCGAAGACGATCCGCGGCATCGAGGCCATGGACATCCTGGAGACGAACGCCAAGGTCGACGACGGCAAGATCAGCGAGTACCTCACCCACGTGCGCATCCGCTTCCGGCTCGACCGGTAGCCGAACGACCGGCGGCCGGGTCACTCCTGCGGGAGCAGGCCGCGGCGTGTGCGGATCCGCCGGTCGAGCTGGTTGAAGAGCAGGTAGTCAACGACGGTGCCGATCGCCACGATCACGGCCACCGCGGCCAGCAGCGCCGGGACGTCCTGCTGGTTCTGCGCCAGGAGCTGTCCGAGGCCCGTGGCCTGCACGCCGCTCACGATGAGCTCGCCGGCCATCAACGACTTCCAGGCGAACCCCCAGGCCTGCTGCAGGCCGGCCACGTAGCCGGGCAGCGCAGCGGGGAAGATCACCGACCGGTACAGCTGCCACCCCCGCGCGCCCAACGTGAGGCCGGCGCGCCTCAGCAACGGCGGCACGTGGCGGAAGGCGGACATGGTGGCCAAGGTCACCGAGGGGAACGCCCCCACGATCGCGACGAACACCACGGCGCGCTCGCTGGGCCTGAACCACACCACGGCGAGCGGCAGCCACGCGATCGGCGGCGCGATCTGCAGCGCCACGATGATGGGCCGGATGCTGCGGCGGAAGAACTCGTTCAGCGCCATGCCGAACCCGATGGCGGTCCCGATCGCGATCGCCACCGCGAACGAGAACGCCAGTCGGATCAGCGTCTTGGCGGCAGCCTCGGGGATGGAGCCGTCGCGCATGCCGTCCAGGAACGCGCGCCAGACCTCGATCGGCGCCGGGAGCGACGCTGAATCCACGATCACCGCCACGATCGTCCACACGACGAGCAACCCCCCGATGCCGGCGAGGATCGGACCGAGCTCCCTACCGACCCATCTCGCTCGAGACATCCTCGTCCACCTCCTTCATGAGCGAGGCGTGGATGTCGGAGACGACGCGCTGCACGAGGACGTCGTCGAGGTTGCGCGGTCTCGGCGCCCCGATGCGCTGCTCCTCCAGCAGCCGCCCCGGAGCGCGGGTCATGAGGATCACGC
>JALYMB010000343.1 GCA_030773935.1 Actinomycetota bacterium
GCCGCCGCCGCCATCGCCCTCGCCGTCTTGGTGATCCCGGACCTCACGCACGATGACGGCTCCCAGGAGGCCACCGGCCCTTTGAGCGCCGCATCGCAGGAGGTGGGCGGCTCGGCGACGGGTCAGGATTCGGTGACGTTCGCCGGAGCCCCCACCCTCGAGGCCGTGGGCACCGACTTCGACCACGCCTCGCTCACCGCCCTGGTCGAGGAGACTCGGCGTGCATCCGTGGAGGGTGTGGGCGGCAACGTCAGCCCCGCCCCAACCCTGGCCGCGCCGCCGTCCGGGGACGACGTGCTCGCCTGCCTCCGAGCGGGCGCGGGCGACGCGATCTCAGCGGATGCGCGCGTCGAGCGCCTGCTCGCGGCCTCGTTCGAGAGGACGCCCGCCTACGTCGGGGTCGTGGTCACGGGCCCGGCGGACGATCCGACGGAGATCCGCGTCGTGGCCGTTGCCACCGATGACTGTCGGCTCTTGGACTCGGCCTGACCCCCTCGGCGTCCGATCCGGAATAGGCGGGCGTTCCTGCCTGTGGGAGGATTCCGACGATGACCGACACACGCAACGTGCTGATCCTGGGCAGCGGGCCGGCCGGCTACAGCGCGGCCCTCTACGCGGCCCGCGCCCGACTACGCCCGCTGGTCCTGAAGGGCCTCGAGGCCGGCGGTCAGTTGATGCTCACGACGGACGTGGAGAACTATCCCGGGTTCTCCGACGGGATCCTGGGTCCTGAGCTGATGGAGCAGATGGAGAAGCAGGCCGAGCGCTTCGAGGCGGAGATGCTGCACCAGAGGGCCACCCGCGTCGACCTCTCCCAGCGCCCGTTCGGCGTCTGGGCCGGAGACCACGAGTACCGTGCACACACCCTGATCATCGCGACCGGCGCCAGTGCCAAGTGGCTCAAGGTCCCCGGCGAGGACACCCTCCGCGGTCGCGGCGTGAGCAGCTGCGCGACGTGTGACGGCTTCTTCTTCCGCGACCGCGAGCTCATCGTGGTCGGCGGTGGCGACACCGCGATGGAGGAGGCCACCTTCCTCACGAAGTTCGCGAGCAAGGTCACGATCGTGCACCGGCGCGACGAGTTCCGCGCCTCGCAGATCATGATCGACCGCGCCATGAACGACCCGAAGGTCGAGGTGGACTGGAACACCACCGTCGAGGAGATCCTGGGCGACGGGGCTGTCAGCGGTGCCCGCCTGAAGGACACCCTGAGTGGCGAGGAGCGGGAGGTCGCCGTCGACGGCGTCTTCGTGGCGATCGGCCACACGCCAAACACGTCGCTGTTCGAGGGACAGATCGACCTCGAGGACGGCTACATCCCGGTCCACGAGCCGCGCACGCTCACCAGCGAGCCGGGCGTGTTCGCGGCCGGCGATGTCGTTGACCGGATCTATCGTCAGGCGGTCACGGCGGCCGGGATGGGCTGCAAGGCCGCGATCGATGCCGAGCGGTTCCTGGCGGCGGAGGGCATCCACCACTAGGGAATCCCGGGGGGCCCCGGGCGCGTTGATGAGCACAGGACCGGCCCACGGGCGACTCGACGAGGAGCGATCCGCGGAACGAAAGGAACACCGATGGCCAACTTGGGAGACGTGACTGACCAGGAGTTCCAGGGCAAGGTGCTGGACTCGGAGACACCCGTGCTCGTGGACTTCTGGGCCGAGTGGTGTGTGCCCTGCCATATGGTCTCCCCGACGGTGGAGGAGATCGGCACCGAGCAGGGTGAGAACCTGCAGGTGGCGAAGCTGAACATCGACGACAATCCCGACGCCACCAGGACCTACGGCGTGATGAGCATCCCCTCCCTGATCCTGTTCATCGGTGGTGTCGAGGTGGCCCGCGTCGTGGGCGCGAAGCCCAAGGACGCGATCCTGCGCGACCTGACGCCACACCTGGGCTGAACGCCGGCCGGTTGTCGCCTCCGCGACCCGGGGGCACACTCAGCGGGTGCGCATCTACCGTCTGGGTGACGCCGGGGTCGAGATCCACGACATCCAGCAGCGGCTGACCGCGCTGGGGTTCACCGTCGACGCCTCGGAGCTCGAGGGCCGGTTCGGGCCGTCGACCGACGCCGTGGTCCGCGAGTTCCAGGTGCAGCGAAGCCTGCGGGTGGACGGACTCGTCGGCCCCGACACGTGGCACCAGCTCGTGGAGGCGGGGTGGTCGCTGGGCGACCGGACCCTCTACCTGCGATCCCCGAGCTTCCGAGGCGACGACGTCCGCGCCCTCCAGCGCCGGTTGAACGCCCTCGGCTTCGACGCCGGTCGCGAGGACGGCTTCCTGGGTCCGGTGACCGACGGTGCTCTCCGTGAGTTCCAGCGAAACGTCGGGCAGGAACCCGACGGGATCGTGGGCCCCGACACGCTCGCCGCGTTCTACCGGCTCCGCCCCTCGCTGGATTCCCCGAGCCGTGCCGTGGTGCGGGAGGCCGAGTCCCTGCGCCGCCCGCAGGCCGGACTGACCGGTGCCGTGGTGGCGATCGATCCCGCGGGCTCGGATCCGGCGAGCTTCGAAGTGGCCTCGATGCTGGCCGACGAACTGGGGCGCCTGGGTGCGAAGCCCGCGGTGCTCCGGTCGGAGTCGGAGGACCCCGCGCCCAGCGATCGCGCGCGCGCCGCGAACGAGGTGAACGCAGCCGCGTGCGTCTCGATCCACGTGGATCGAGAGCACGTCACATCGGGGCCGGTGTGCTTCTCGTTCGGGAGCGCGTCGACGCACTCCCCGATGGGGACCCGTCTGGCCCAGCTGATCGTCGAGGAGCTCGCGATGGCCTCCGGCACCGCCGGCACCACCGAGCGCCTCGCGGCGGCCCTGCTGCGGGAGACAAGGATGCCTGCGGTGCAGGTGGAACCAGCCGTGCACGGTGAACTTGACCCGGCTCTTACCGCGCGAGCGATCGCGACGGGTCTCGCGCGGTTCTTCGCCCCCGGGACCTAGGCCGGCGGGGCGGCCCCTTCATCACCGGGCGGTCCCGACGCTGCCGCGGTCTCCTCCCGGGTCCTCCGGGTGATCTCTGTCCGCCACTCGTCCACCAGCCGCCGCAATCGTTCGATGACCGGCGCCCAGCGCGACGGGCTCTCCCACTCCAGGTCGTTGATGATGTCCTCGATGGCGGTGATGAAGACCTCGTCGTCAGCGTCCACGGTTCACCTCCCGCACCAGGAACTGCCTGCAGGCCGGGGGTCGGTATCGACGACCTGGCACGCTCTGTGGCGGCCCACGTCCCGGCCCATCGTGCTGCCTCTCGAAGGTCACTCCCTCCGGTATCTCTGAGACACATCCTCTCGCCAGCCGCTCCTCTTGTCAGGTGACACGGTCAACTGACACACTGGCGTCATCTGACACTGTCAGTACGTACCCGGAGGGCCGGAGCGGAGTAGGATGGGAGGCATGGTGTCCCGGATCGGAGAATCCCTGAGGGCGGCGCGGACACGCGTCGGATGGAGCCGTGAGGCGCTCGCGTATCACTCGGGGGTGAGCTGGTCCGCGATCGCCCAGATCGAGTCGGGCAGGCGGAAGGATGTGCGCCTGAGTAGCTTGTCGGCCCTCGCGGACGCGTTGGACGTGAGTGTCGACTATCTGATCGGAACCGCAGCGGCGGCGACCGCGCCCCAGCTCCTGGAGCATCGAGTCTTCATGCATGGGTCCGACGAGCAGTTCCTCGCGGCTGCGATCCCGTTCCTGGCCGACGGGATCGAACGGTCCCACTGTCTCTTGGCGGTGACGACGGCGGCACAGACGGGGCTTCTCCGTGACGCGCTCGACGACCGCTCCGAACACGTCGAGTTCGCGGACTCGGCGGACTGGTATCGCTCGCCCAAGGCAGCTCTGAACAGCTATCGCGCGTTCGTGAAGGAGAAGTTCGAAGCCGGAGCGGGCTGGATCAGGATCGTCGGCGAGGCCGATTGGGCGGGGTCGTCCGATGCCGAGATCACCGCGTGGACCCGCTACGAATCGATGATCAATCTGGCGTTCGCGTCAGCGCCGGTCACGGTCGTCTGTTCCTACGACGTGAGGTCCCTGCCCGCGGCACTCGTCGCCGACGCGCGCCGGACCCATCCCGAGATCGCTGACGGGAGCGACGCGACCGCGAGCCCCATGTATCGAGAGCCCGAGGACTTCCTGCTGGAAGCGGAGAACTCACCTCGCCCTCTGATGGGTGATCACATCACCTGAGCGTCACCCTGTTCGAACGGCGGTCGCT
>JALYMB010000344.1 GCA_030773935.1 Actinomycetota bacterium
GTCCGGGGGTCGACGCGGCGTCCCCACGGCCGATCACCGCGAGGGGCGGGACCGTTCCGCGGCTCGCGGCGGTGATCACCTCGGGCACCAGGTCGTCGCACGCGCGACAGGTGGCGTCGGCGAACACGAGGAGATGCCGCCGGCCCTCGAACGTCGAAGACGATGCGACGCTACCCCCGGGGGTCGCGATGGTCCAAGAAGGGGCCAGCGCCCCCACGGCCAGGCCAGCCCCGAGGTGAGCCGTGGGCGCGCCGGCCCTATCGGCCTCGAGCACATCGACCCGGCCGCGGAGCGCTGCGATCTCCCGGACGGCACCGACGAACGCGAGGCCCAGCCACACGACCGCGGCGAGCAACGTGCCGACGGCCACCCAGGCCGGAGCGCTCATCCCGCACCCACCGTGAGCGACCGGAGACTGACGTTCATCGCGCGCAGCGCGTGCTTGAGCCTCGCGCCGTCGCGCGCCATCACGTACAGGCTGAAGGCCCTGCCGTGGAGCGAGAAGAACCGCTGCACCCCGAGTCGCCCCGGACCCGCAGCCTGGAGTGCCCGCGGGTCCAGATCATCGACGCGAACGGTGGGGACCCCCTGCGCGGCGTAGAGCCCGCGATCGGCGAGCGAGGGATCGAGCTCGATGAGCGAGACCAGGATGTCCCCCGGCCCGAGATCATCGGCGACCTCGGCGGCGTAGGTGTTCTTCGTTACTGGCAGCGGGAAGTTCGCCAACCGGACGACCGCGCCGGCAACCGCAGGCGGCGCCACGTCGGGCCGCCATACGCGGGCCTCCCACCCCGGATGGACCTCGACGGTCACCCCGTGTCCCGCGAGCCTCACCACCGCGCCGCTCCCAGCAGGGCGGCGCTCGCGACGACGGCCCCGACCCCGTAGGTGGCGCGCCGGGCGGGACCCGCCCATCGAGCGAGCACCGCGTCGACGTGCAGCAGCTGGTCGGGCCGGCGAACACCGGCGACCGAGAGCACCGGCGCGGCCCGGACGAACCCGAACGTCGTCCCGATCACGGCTCCCGCGACGGCGCTCCCCGAGAGGCCGGCCGCGAGCCATGTGGCGTACACCATCGAGGTGGTCACGACCGTAACCGCCCCGGCCCCCAGCTGGATCCCGTAGCCGAACCCCCAGACCCAGCCCCGGTACCCCGAGCGCCATCCCTCATCGACCTGCCTGCGGACGGTCGGGAGCCGGAGCCCGAACGGACCGAGATCCACGAGGAGTCCCGCGATCACGGCCACGGCGATCACAGCGAGCCGCGCCGTCACCGGCGTTCGGCTCGCGAACGAGGATCCGAGGAGCCCGAGGCCGCTGCCGATCGCGACCCCACCGAGCGTGGAGCCGACGAGGTAGGCCGTCACCGTCAGCCACCATCGAGACCCGCGTCCCCGCTCCCCGAGCGGGGTGATGCTTCCCAGCATCGACGTTCCTCACGGCGACCAGGTCGAGCGGAGGCCAGCGGCGACGGCGAGCGCGACGCCGACGACGATGAGTGCGTCCACCGTCGCGCCGCCCATACCCGGACTCATGTCCGTGCGGCCAGCTCCTCGTCGAGCAGCGCGTCGCGGAGCAGCGACGCCACCTGCTCCCACGTCATGGCCGCACCCTCGCTCCGCACATCGCCGGTCGCTCCATCCACGAAGCAGAAGTACGGAGACATCGCGATCCCGAAGTCCTCCCAGGCGCGCGAGGATTGCACGACCTGAACATCCGGCGGCGCCAGCTCTCGCAGCTTCGACGGGCTCTCGAACGCCGGGTCCTTCACGACGACGACCACCCGCGCGTCTCCCGGTAGCGGCGTGCGCACCTCCGGTTGCAGACCGTCCCAGAAGGTGCGGCACGTGAGGCACCCCGTGGAGAGGAACGCCAGGACCGTATTCGACCCGACGGCCATCGAGACGACCAGCGCGTCGCCGTCCGGGGTCGTACCCGAGATGTCGTGCGCCTCGGTCGCGCGCCGGCGCGGTGACGGGAGGTGCGCCGGGAGTCGTGGTCCGCCGGTGAGGTCGATCGGCTCGTCGTGGTGGAGGGGTCGTTCCGGCTCCGCCTCCGGCTCCGGCAGACGCCGGAGGATCTCGGCGTGGCTCCGGAGCAGCGCGACGACGACGACGGAAAGGAGCGCCAAGACCAGGGTCTCCACGATCACGACGGCAACGAGCATCAGAGGCACCCCGCCTCGTGCAGACAGGTGTGCTGGTCGACCGCGACGCTGCAGTTGCAGTTGAGGCATTCGATCCGGCACGGGATCACGCACGTCACGAGCCGGCATTGGATCGGCGTCACGTGCGGGATCTGCGTGTTGCAGTTCCCGTAGCGGAACACTACGCAGCAGGTCTTGAAGTTCGAGCAGCTCTGGTCTCCGCAATGGCAGCCGCCGGGGCACGCGGCGCCGGGGTTCATCGAGCAATCGAGGTAGTAGCGCATGTTGGTCGTCCCGCAGAGGGCGGCCTTGCCGTAGTTGCATTGCCACCAGCCGCCGACGAACGTGTTCGGTGGGCAGCCGAAGTTGTTGCCGCCGGGGAGCGTGCAGCAGAACGCCGTGTAGGAGCCGCAGCATCTGCTGCCGGGCGGACAGGTCGAGCACGAGCGACGGACCAACCCATCGGCCGTCACGGGGCGAGCCGCGTAGCGGACCGGAGCGACCGAGAACGCACTGGCAGCATGGGCCAGGCGTTCGAGCCGGCGCGTGTCTCGCGCCTCGCGTCGTGGATGGGTCCGCGGATCGCGGCGGGTCCGGACCGTCCGGATCGCGCGATCCAGGGTCACGCTCATCCGGCAGCTCCGGCGCCAGCGCCCACACCCGGCCAGAGGCTCGGATGACCCTGTCCGATCCCGGCGATCGAGAGCGCGTCCTCCGCAACGAGGTGGCGGTCCGCGTGGGGTGCGGCATCGTGATCGTCCGGCGGGGTCCACGCGCGCCATGCGGGCGGTACCTCTGTCACCACGACGACGGCGAGCCATCCCGCGAACACCAGGCCGGCGAACACCGGCACCGATCCCCAGCCGAGCCCGGCGACCCAGTCCGCGGCGGACGGACCACGTGTGGCGAGGTAGGTCAGACCCGCAACGGCCGCGACCACGTCGAGGACGAGATGGAGCAGGCTCGGAGGCACTGCCTTCGAGCCTGCGCAGCCACACGACCCGGCCTTAGGGTGCGTGCGCAGCACGTACCCAACGAACCCCGCGAAGGCGAGGTAGACGATCGCGATGCCCCATCCCACGCGGACCGCCACCTCGTTGCGGAGGA
>JALYMB010000345.1 GCA_030773935.1 Actinomycetota bacterium
TTGCGGCGCAGCGGTCGCTCGAACGCGTAGAGGAACGCGCCGTCCGGTGGGAGATTGGCCGCGTCCGGAAAGCCTCCTAGACCATATGGATTGTCGGTCCGTCCGGCCTGGGAGGTAGAAGGGGCCGGTTCCCCCACGAGGGTCGTGGGGTGATGTTCAAGTCGCGCGGCGGCAACCGCGCGACGACCCACAATCGCATGGGAGGAACCGGCCATGACGAAGGCTAGATCGCTGGTCGGCCTGGACGTGCACGCCACCAAGATCGTGGCGGCGGTTCTGGACGCCGAGACCGGGGAGTTGGTGTTCTTCACGCTGAGCGGTGACGTCGAGGCGGCGGCCGGGTTGTGCGCCGGGCTGCCGCGGCCGGTCCACGCGGCGTATGAGGCCGGGCCGACGGGGTACGCGCTGGCGCGTGAGCTGACGCGTCGCGGCGTGGACTGCGTGGTCGCGGCGCCGAGCAAGATCCCAAGGGCGTCGGGGGATCGCGTGAAGACCGATCGCCGCGACGCCGAGCTGCTGGTGCGCCTGCTGCTGGCCGGCAAGCTTCACGCGGTCCGCGTGCCGGGCGTCGAGGAGGAGGCGCTCAGGGACCTGGTGCGGGCCCGTGACGCGGTCCGCCAGGACCTGATGCGCTGCCGGCACCGGCTCTCGAAGCTGCTGCTACGTCACGGCCATCGCTTCGCCGACGGGCCCGCATGGACTGATCGGCATCGCGCGTGGCTGGCCGGCATCGACCTCGGCTGGCCGGCCGCGCAGGCCACGATGCTCGACGCCGAGGGCGCGATCGACACGCTCGTGCACCGCCGCGATCAACTTGAGCGTGAGATCGTCGCGCTGCTCCCGGCGTCGCCGTGGGCACTTCAGGCCGGGCGGTTGCGCTGCCTGCGCGGGATCGACACGCTGTCGGCGGTCGGCTTGTGCGCCGAGGTCGGCGACTTCGAGCGCTTCCAGCGTGCCGAGCAGCTGATGAGCTACGTCGGCCTCGTCCCGTCAGAGAGCACGACCGGTCAGCAGCGCCGCCAGGGCGCGATCACCAAGACCGGGACCGGGCACGCCCGCCGGCTGCTGGTCGAAGCCGCCTGGCACTACCGCAAGACACCCAGGATCGGTAAGGCGCTGATCGGCCGCCAGGACGGCCAGCCACCGGAGGCGGTCGCGATCGCGTGGAGCGCTCAGCGCCGGCTGAACCGCACCTGGGCGCGGCTGGAAGCCAGGGCCAAGCGGCGCACGATCATCGCCGTCGCCGCCGCCCGCGAGCTGGCCGGGTTCGTATGGGCGATCGCCCAGATCGAGTAGCAGCACCCGCCCTCAACGCATCCCGTCGACTGGGCCGGTGGCGGCCCGGCACGCGCGGGGAACCCGCGATTCGGCTATGAGCAACCCGCCCCAACGGGGGCTGGCCACGCCCGATCCTAGACAGCGGCTCCCCACGACGAACCCATGGTCCTGCGGCCACAAGATCCGCGAATATCAGCTTGACACGCGTCGCGCACAGCACGCCGGACCGCCACCAGCCCAACCGACCACACCCACCACAACCAGCGCGAATGCGCCAACTCAAGCTGCCCGGGTTGACAAACGACTCTCCATATCAGCCGAGCGCCCGTCTGGACGGGTGACCGATTCCGGGGCGCGCGGTCTGTTGCCCGCCGCCCGCGCTGCCGAAGAGTTGGTCACGCCGACCGAGCCCCCTTGGACGGGACGGACTCGGCGGCCGCCTCGAACTCCCGGACGAGGCACCTTGCCGGACACGCGCGACGGTATCCCTCCTGCCCCGGGGCGATCCTTCGCCCGTCCGGCAAAGAGCACGCTCGCGGGTCGCGTGGCCTAGGCCACGCGGCCCCCGGGTGCGCTCACCTGATGTAGCCGCGCGTGCGCGCCGCGTCCACGACGCGCTCGATGCCCGTCTGGTAGGCGGCCACGCGCAGCGGGACGTCCTCCTCCTGTGCCCGCGCGGCGACCTCGCGGTAGGTGCGGCGCATGATCGCCCCGAGCTTCTCGTTGACCTCGCGCTCGTCCCAGCGGAAGTGCTGGAGGTTCTG
>JALYMB010000346.1 GCA_030773935.1 Actinomycetota bacterium
GCGCCCGCTTGTCCAGGAAGGCCCGCATGCCCTCGATCTGATCGGGCGAGCCGAACAGCTCACAGAAGAGCTCCCGCTCCCGGGCGAGGCCCGCGGGACCCGGGGTCTGCACCGCTGCGCGGATCGCGGCCTTGGCGGCGCCCAGCGCCCGCCGGGGTCCCTCCGCGAACGCGCGGGCATCTCGTACGGCGGTCGCCAGCAGCTCGGCAGGGGGCAGCACCCGATCGGCCAGCCCCAGGTCGAGAGCCTCGGAGGCGTCGATCTGCGCACCCGTGTAGACGAGCCGGCCCGCGCGTGCGGGTCCGAGCAGCTGCGTGAGCCGTTGCGTGCCGCCCGCGCCGGGGATCACTCCGATCTTCACCTCCGGCTGCCCGACGGTCGCGTCCTGCGCCAGATATCGCAGATCGGCTCCGAGCGCCAACTCCAGCCCGCCGCCCAACGCGTACCCGGCCACGGCCGCGATCGAGATCTTCGGCATCGCCTCCAGAGCGTCGATCGCATCGCCCAGGGCCGACACGACCGGCCGGATCTGGTCGGGTCCGAACGCGGCCATCTCCTTGATGTCGGCGCCCGCTGCGAACAACCGCGGGCCCCCCCACAGCACCAGGGCCCCCACGTCCTCGTGCGCCCCGGCCTCCGTGATCGCCTCGCCGAGTTGCAGACCGACCGCGTGCGAGATCGCGTTCGCGGGCGGGCGATCCACGCGGATCACACCGACGCCGTCCTCGACCTCGAGCCGGACGAACTCGTCCACGCCCGGAGCCTATCGTTCCCGGGTGACGCTGACGTGAACGGACCTGCCCACTAGGCTTCGCCACGATGGACCGGCCGCCACCAGAGGACATCGCCCGCGTGACGGCCGCACTGGGCGTCCGCCCCATCGCGTGGGAGCCAGCCACTCGCGGAGGCCAGACGGCGGCCGCACGATGGCTCGTGACACTGCCCGATGCCGCCCGCGCGTTCGTGAAGATCGGAGCAACGCTGGACACGGCGGCCTGGATCCGCGACGAACACCGCGTGTACACGCAGCTCCGTGGTCGGTCGTTCCTGCCTCGCATGCTGGGCTTCCACGACGACGGCGAGCGACCGGCGCTCGCGATCGAGGACCTCAGCGGTGCTCGCTGGCCGCCACCGTGGGAGCCGGAAGCGGTGACCGCCGTGCTCGCGTGCCTCGACGAGGTGCACGCGACCCCACCACCGACGGACCTTCCCTCGATCGGCCAGCTGGGACTGGAGCTCCGTGGCACGTGGGATCGGATCGCGGAGGCGCCCACGCCCCTCCTGGACCTCGGGCTCTGCGACGCTTCCTGGCTTGAGGCCGCCCTGCCGGTCCTCGAATCGGCCACCCGGCGGGCGGTGATCGAGGGTGATGCGCTGCTGCACATGGACGTGCGCAGCGACAACCTGTGTCTGCGAGACGGTCGTGCGGTGTTGGTCGACTGGAACTGGGCGTGCACCGGGAATCCGATGTTCGAGATCGCCGGATGGCTGCCGAGCCTGCACGACGAGGGCGGCCCGCCGCCTCAGGAGATCCTGCCGTCGGGCGCCGCGGAGATGGCCGCCCTGCTCGCCGGCTACTTCTGTTCGCACACGGGGCTGCCCCCGATCCCGGGGGCGCCGCACGTCCGCCATCTGCAGCTGCGACAGGCTCGGATCGCCCTGCCGTGGGCGGCCCGAGAGCTCGGGCTCCCCCCTCCGGGGTGAACGGCCGGTTTGCACCTGCAACTGTTCGCTACACTGCCCGCCGATGGATCACGTGCACACCATCGTGGGGGTCGCCAACGGCGACGTGATGGAGATGCTGCGGACGCGCGGTCTCCGCATGACCCCCCAGCGCCACGCCATCGTGTCCGAGGTGATGCGGACGCCGGGTCACATCTCGCCCGCCGCCATCGCGCGGAAGATCCAGGGCGAGATGCCGGGCGTGAACGCCTCCACGGTGTACCGGACCCTCTCGCTGCTGGAGGAGGTCGGCGTGCTGCAGCACTCGCATCTGGAATCGGGCGCGGAGTACCACCGTTCCGAGGAGGCAGCGCACGTCCACCTCACGTGCAGCCGCTGCGGCAGCGAGGACGCCCTGAGCCTGGGAGAGGCCGAGTCGCTGCACGCCCTGATCCGCACGCACCACGGGTTCGAGGCCGACCTGACGCACTTCGCCATCGGTGGCCTCTGCCGCCGGTGTGCCAAGACCGTCGCGGCACCTGAGTGAGGCTCACCCGCCGAAGAGGCCGGGCAGCAGGGTCTCCTTCCCCAGCAGGAACAACGTACCGATCACCGTGCTGAAGAGGGCGGTCAGCAGTGCCACGATGAGGTAGACGGTCCAGTTCCTCGAGGCGCGGAGGAAGCCCACGGCCGAGCCGACCGTGATCAGGGTATTCGACACGAGCAGGCCCGTGATGAAGGTCGCCAGCACCAGTTCGCCGGCGAGCCGGCCCCCCGCCCCCGCCGCCGTCAGGAAGATCAACAGCTGGGTGGGCGTCTCGGCGCCCACACCGTGGATCATGCCCACGCCGAACGCCGTGCCCCGACCGTACTGCATGAGCTGCTCGTCCGGTTCGGGATGCTTGTGGTGGTGATGACCCGGACGCCCGTGATGACCGTGATGCCAATCGGAGACCGGGATGTCCTCGGCCACCGCGAGCGAGAGGGAGCTGTCGGAGGCCGAGTGCACGTGCACGGGCTCCGCCTCGTGCAGGTGGTCCGGCGACCCGCCCTGCGCGGCGCCGGCCGCGCGGGCCCCTCGGAGTTTCCGTGAGAGCGAGCGCACCGCAGAGAAGATCAGCATCCACCGGCTGCGCATGCGGAACTCGCGGCCGTGCTGTACCAGCCCCACGACCACGTAGATCCCCAGGAGGATCAGCGTGGCCCCGACGATCCTCGTCATCACACCGTCCACGCTGTCGGGGAGTCGTTCGCCCAGGACGATCGCCGCGGTGCCGATCAGGAAGACGACGAGCGCGTGACCCAGCGCGTAGATCGAGCCCAAGAGGATCGATCGGTGGCGATCCTCCTGCGAGCCGGCGATGTCGGTGATGGCGGCGATGTGATCCCAGTCGATGCCGTGACGGAACCCGAACAGGAAGGCCGACACCAGGAGGCCGCCCCCGAAGGCGCGCTCAATCGCGAGGAGCATGGCCGTCCCGTTCCACGTTCCACATCCAACCACACCCTGCAAGGACCCGCATCTGCGACCCGATGCAGTTAGCCGGAAGGGGCTCTCGGAACGTCCGCCCTAGAAGACGGGGGTCTCCCGGTACTCTCCGAACACGTCCTGCAGGGCCGTCACGATCTCACCCTCCGTGCAGCCCGCCCGGGCGCACACAACCAGCGGCTCGATCAGGTTCCCGTCGCCACGGGCGTCCTGCATCAGGGAGGCGATCGC
>JALYMB010000347.1 GCA_030773935.1 Actinomycetota bacterium
GATGTCGGGCGGGCGCCGCAGCATGTGCCGGCGCTGGGCGGCCGGCGTGTCGCCGGTACGCACGCCCACCTCCGGCCGGTGCGGCAACGTGAGGCCCAGCCGCTCCGCGGCCAGACCGATCCCGGCCAGCGGCGCCCGCAGGTTCTTCTCCACGTCCACGGCGAGCGCCCGCATGGGGGACACGTACAGGAGCTGCGTCCGTCGCTCCGGGGGCGGCGGCGGCGGCTCGGCCGTGAGACGGTCCAGCCCATAGAGGAACGCGGCCAGGGTCTTGCCTGAGCCCGTCGGCGCGAGGATCAGGGCGTGGGTCCCGGCGGCGATCGCCGGCCAGCCCTGCAGCTGCGCGTCGGTGGGCGCCTCGAACGAGGCGTCGAACCAGGCCGAGACCGCTGGCGAGAAGGGGAGCTCCACGAAGGACACGGTAGCGCGAACCTCCGACAACGGCGCCTGTCAGGATGTGTCCGACGCCACCCGACGAGGAGGACTCCAGCGATGCCCCAGTTCCTGCTGATCGCGCACGACGGCGACGACGCCGAGGCCCTCGACCGCCGCATGGCGGCCAGGCCCAGCCACCTCGAGGGCATCTCCCCCCTCGTCGAGGCCGGCCACGTCCTGGTCGGCGGCGCGATCCTCGACGACGGGGGCCGGATGGTCGGGTCGATGGTGCTCGCGGACTTCCCCGACCGTGCAGCGCTCGACGACTGGGTGTCGAACGACCCCTACGTGACCGGCGATGTCTGGCGCCGCATCGAGGTCCTTCCGTACCGCACCGCCGTGGGTGCGTGGATGCCTCCCGGATAGCGGACCCGCCCGGACCCACCGATAGGATGTCGCGGATGCGCAACCGTCACCTCGCCGGGGCTCTGTTCGCGCTGACCGCGCTGCTGGCCGGCGCGCCGGCGGCGACCGCGCAGGTCTCGACGACGCCGTCACCGTCGCCCGGCGCCGACCTGCCCGCGAACCTGCAGGACCAGATCGTGCTGGCAGGCCGGGTCGTGGTGGCTCAGGGTCAGACCGTCGGCGAGATCGTCGTGTTCACGGGGCGCGTCCAGGTGGCGGGCGTCGTGCAGGGCGACGTGGTCGTCGTGGACGGGCCGGTGCTGATCTCGGGGCAGGTGAGCGGGTCGGTGATCTCGTTCGACGGATCGGTGCACCTGGCCGGCACCGCGCAGGTGGCCGGCGACGTGATCGCGCGTGAGGAGGTGCTAGCCACCGCCGGCGCGCAGGTCGGCGGCGAGATCCGCGCGCACGCGCCCTTCACCTTCAAGACCCCCGCCCGCGCGCTCGGCCGGTTCGCGAGCTGGCTCGCGGTGAGCGTGTCGACGCTCCTGCTGGGGCTCCTGCTGCTGTGGCTGGTACCTCGCGGCGCCGACCGGGTGCTGCGGGCGGCGCTCGAGGCCCCGTGGATCTCGGCGGCGTGGGGCCTCGCGATGTCCCTCTTGTTGCCGGCGGTGGGCGCGCTGTTCGTGCTGTCCCTGATCGCGTTGCCGCTCGGCCTCGTGCTGATGCTCGCGCTCGCGCTGCTGCTGTTCGTCGCGTACACGTGGTCGCTGTGGGTGCTGGGATCGGCGATCGTCCACGAGCGCGGACGGGTGCTGACGTTCCTGGCCGGATGGGCGATCGCCCGAGCGGTGGGCCTGATCCCGGTCGTGAGCGGCGTCACCTTCGGCCTGGCGGCGATGTTCGGCGTGGGCGCGATGACGGTGGCGACCTGGCGGGCGAGGGGCACGCCCCGGCGCCGCGGCGGGTCGCACCGGCGGGGCTACGTGACGGTGCAGGAGGCCGCGGAGGATGAGCCCGTGGCCGAGCCGATCGCGTAGCGGCCGGCGTCACGAACTAGTCTGTCACAGACTAGTCTGACGCTCGCCGCTTGCGGCGGGTCGCGAGGAACGCCACCAGGCCACCCAGAAGGGCCACCACCGCTGCGGCCTCCCGACCGCCGAGCATCACCCGGCCGCCCTCCTCGACGACGGTCTTCGGCGAGGCCGCCAGCAGCACGAGGCCGCCCTGACCCACGCGGACCGACCCCGCGGCGACGACGGTCTGCGCGCCGCCGCGCTCGAACGAGACGTCGCCGCCCGCGAGGACCGGACCGCATCCACCGTTCGTGATCGACAGGCCGCCGGACGTGATGACCGGGCCGGAGCCGGCGTTGTGCAGCGTGACGTCGCCGCCGGCCGCGAGCAGGCCCACCCCCCCGCGCTCGATCTGCACGTCCGTGCCCTTCGCGAACCCCACGAACCCCCGCTCGACGCGGAGGTCCGAGCCGTCCGCGCCGCCGGTGCCGTTCTCGGATGCCATCTGGGTACCTCCCGCGCTCGACGAACCCCCACCCTAGCCACACGGGACGCTCCGCGCCGCCGACGGTAGCCTCCTCGCCGATGCCCGACGCGGATCTCGTCCTGACCGGAGCCGACGTCTACGCGGTGGACGCCGCGCGCCGGTGGTCGCAGGGTGTGGCGGTGCGCGGCAGCCGTATCGTCGCCGTCGGCACGGAGGACGAGGTGCGCGATCTCATCGGTCCCTCCACGGTCCACCTGCACCTTCCCGGCCGGATGGTGCTGCCCGGGTTCCAGGACGCGCACATCCACGCGGCGTTCGGCGGCCGGAACCTGCTGAGCCTGAATCTCGACGAGCTCGACACGCGCGAG
The DNA here is from genome assembly GCA_030773935.1 of Actinomycetota bacterium. Lineage (GTDB taxonomy): Bacteria > Actinomycetota > UBA4738 > UBA4738 > HRBIN12 > JALYMB01. The sequence continues at coordinate 2,652 of JALYMB010000347.1, forward strand.
CGGTACCTGGACGCCATCGCCGCCCACGCGGCCGCGCACCCCGAGCTGCCGTGGATCACGGGCGGCGGCTGGTACGGCGCCGTCTTCGGGGAGGCCGGGCCGCGGCGTGAGGACCTCGACGCGGTCGTGCCCGACCGGCCGGTCTTCCTGATGAACACCGACGTGCACGGCGCGTGGGTGAACACCCGAGCGCTGGAGGCCGGGGGAATCTCGGCCGCCACGCCGGATCCCTGGGACGGGTACTACCCGCGCGATCCCGACGGCTCGCCGACCGGCATGCTGCACGAGGGCGCCGCCTACGCGTTCGCCGCCGGCGTCGTGCCGCCGACCGACGCCGCCACGTGGCGGGCCTCGCTGCTGCGCGCGCAGGCGGAGCTGCACGCGCTCGGCATCACCGGGTGGCAGGACGCGTGGGTGGAGCCGGACCTGCTGACGGCGTACCGCGCGTTGGACGACGCGGGGGAGCTCACGGCGAAGGTCGTCGCGTCGCTGTGGTGGGACCGCCACCGCGGGCCGGAGCAGATCGACGAGCTCGTGACGCTGCGCGACCGAGGCACCGGCGGCCTCGTCGACGCCGGCACAGTGAAGATCATGCTGGATGGATGTCCGGAGAACGGCACGGCGGCGATGCTGCGGCCGTTCGCCGGCCCCGTTGGCGAGGCGCACGGGACCGGGATCTCGTTCGTGGAGCCGGCGGCGCTGACCCAGGCCGTCACGCGGCTGGACGCGCTGGGGTTCCAGGTGCACATGCACGCGCTGGGGGATCGGGCGCTGCGGATGGCGTTGGACGCCGTCGAGGCAGCGCGGGCGGCGAACGGGAGCCGCGACGCGCGCCATCACATCGCACACCTGCAGGTGACGGACCCGGCGGACCTCCCCCGACTGCGCGAGCTGGGGATCGTCGCGAACATGCAGCCGTACTGGGCGCAGCTCGACCGGTCGATGCGGGAGCTCACACTGCCGGCGCTGGGGGAGGAGCGCGTGTCGCGGCTGTACCCGATCGGCACGGTGGCGCGCACCGGCGCGGTGCTCGCCTTCGGCAGTGACTGGCCCGTGTCGACACCGAACCCCCTGCTGGAGATCGAGGTGGCGGTGACGCGGGTGTCGCCCGCCGCGCGCGGCGGCGAGCCGTTCCAGCCCGAGGAGCGGATCGGACTGCCGGCGGCGTTGGCCGCGTTCACGCGCGGGGCGGCGTACGTGAACCGCGACGACGAGGCCGGCACGATCGCCCCCGGCATGCGCGCAGACCTGGCCGTGCTCGACCGGAACGTGTTCGATGCCGGACCGATCGGCGACGCGCAGGTCGAGCTCACGATCGCGAGCGGCGAGGTGGTGTACGACCGCGACGGCTGATCGGCGGGCCCTGTGTTTCCCGAGGCGGCGCCACGGCGTATCGTCCGAGGCCGTGAGCACAGAAGATCTGCCTGCGAAGCCCGCCTGCTTCCTGTGCGGCCGCCTCACGTACGACCCCGACAAGCGGTCGACGCCCTGGGCGCGAGGGGTGGCCGGCGGCCGCCAGGTGCTGGTGTGTCCGGAGTGCCAGCGTGACGTCCCCGGCTGGCCCGACCGCCTGGATCGATGTGAGGCCTGCGGCAGCACACGCCTGTCCGCGATGCTCGGCCAGATCGTGTGCCGTGCGTGCGGCCACACCGCAGGAACGAGCGACGTCCCCTCCCTGTGACACAATCCTTCCCGAACCGCGAAGACCGTGACCGGAGGCGAACCCCCAGGTCAGGGGCGCTTAGCTCAGTGGAAGAGCGTCTCCCTTACAAGCATCCCGGTCCGAACGGTGTGCTGACCTGCGGAAATGCAGGTCGTGGCCGAGCGTAGGGCGCGGAGTTATCCGCTGTACGGATTCGGCCCTGTCGAGCCTCCCACGCTTCCCTGTGCCGCTGCGGCAGGCTATGCTCCGCGGCGGGGATAGGTTGATCACCGAACGGCCGGGATTCCCTCCGGCTTCCCCGCCGCCTACTTCACGGGAGCGACAGAGGGGAGGTCGCAACATGAGGCACTTCATCGTAGTGCTGCACACTGACGGACCGGCGTATATCGCCGCGGAGACCGTCGACGGCATATGGGCTCGGGAGAACCTGCTCTTGGCTCGCCGAAAGGTCGTCCTCTCTGAGACGGAGATGCGACTGGATCCCGACATGGCACCGGTATTGGACGCCTGGGAGTCAAAGGACGATCGGGCGTGGGCGGCTGAGGAGGCGGTCCTGGTGGCTGAGGAGTTGATCGACGAGGCTCAGTCCGAGGACTGGGGTCCCCCGAAGCCCGCCGCGAGTGCTGGCATGAGCGCCGCCGAGCGCGACGAGCGGATGGCTGAGATCAGCGACCAGACCTACAACAGCGCGGGCGAGGTGTTGGAGGGCGGCGGCCACCTTGAGAACGCCCCGTGGGAGATGGCCCCCGAACTCGCCCTGTACTACCGGCTCAGTGCTGGGCTCAGCCGGGACATCCATCGCTATGCCGCGAGACACGACCCCGAAGAGGCCGCAGGGGTGGCCAGGTACGTTGCCGTAGAACTCCTGAACGAACACGCTGCGCGGCGCGGCGTGAAGCCGCTGTGAGCCCGTAGGAGCGCTCCCTAGGCTTGAACCAACTCGATGCTGGCGAGGTCGCAATACATGTTGGCGCCGGCTACGGCGGTGGTCCACTGCACGGTGGCCTTCAGGTCGGTGGCAGTGGTGGTGTTCACGGTGACCGCTGCACTCAAGCCGAGGTGTAGGTCTTGGTCTGGCGCTTGGTCAGCACGGCGTCGAAGGTGTAGCGCTTCTTGTTGTCTCCGACCCATGCGTCGAAGGTGTAGGTCTTCTCAGTTCGTGTCATGACCTAACGACCTCCACTAGAACTCACCCTCGCGGCGGATGGCCTCGGCGAGACGTTCGTCGACGATCTTGACGAGGTGGTCGATCTCTTTGTCGTCGATCTCCCTGCGGGCAGGCTGGACTTCGCGTTGAACCTCGTGACGGACGACCTTGCCGTCCAGGGCGCGGAGCTCCCGGTTCGTACGTTCGAGCCACTCCACGAGCTGCTTCATATCTTCCCGATCTCGATGTATTTGGTGATGACCTCGATGTTGATCGTGTGCGGCTTGTCGGTGAGCCCTGCGAGGTAGGCATCGACCGAGGAGAGGTCGCCGATGTAGCCC